>CAYWKL010000076.1:0-2711 GCA_964459095.1 uncultured Gammaproteobacteria bacterium | reverse complement strand
TAAATCCTGTCCCTGCTCCTTCATTTGACCCAGTGCAAACTCAATCAATGCCTAGCTTTAATACTCCTGCTCCTGAGCAACCTCTCCAAGATTCTCAGCCCTCAGCTGACTGGCTAACTCCAAAAGTCTATAAGGGTACTTCACTTGGGTAGAGTAAGTTTCCCTGTATGTCAACCTACTTCCAACTCGGAGTTGTCAAGCTAGTTCGTATTTGACAAAAGACCTATAAGATGATATAAGTGATAATAATTATGACAGAAGGCCAACCACTAAGTTTAAGAGGAGCAGTGACACTCTTAAATGAGTTGTTTTATCGTCATGATCCTGAGACAGCAAAAAAACTTCATGCGGGTCAAGATTGGCTTCGTTGGACACGAGGCGGACAACCTGAGCAATTATTAACTTTTGAATCAGATCCAGAAAGATCTAGAGCTCTTGTTGAAACTTTAGGAAGAATTATGGATAGAAACTTCAGACCTGGAGAAATAGATGCATTAAGATCTCGCTTTAGTGATGATACGCCTACATTCAGGCATATGGGAGAGGAACGTGGGAGAACGCGCGCAAGCATGTCTCTATTAACAAACAAGGGACTTAAAAAATTAAGACATCCATCTAGATTGAGACATTTGGTCCCCTTTTTAGCTACACCACCTGTTCATATTCAGCTTCCATAATTTTAGGATTTCTTCAAGTTGCAAGTGCGAGTACTTTCTGTTATACTTCACCCACAAAAGTTTTGGGATTACTTTTTGGCACCAAGGTTTTCCCAGGAAGGATAAGATGCCACTTGATAATAAGCACAAATTAAAAATAATTGAAGAGTTCGCAACTCACAAGGGGGATACAGGTTCTCCTGAAGTACAAGTAGCGCTTCTTACAGAACAGATAAAAAACTTAACTTCTCATTTAAAAGAACACACCCATGATGTTCACTCAAGAAGAGGACTGCTGTCTATGGTAAATAAAAGACGTCGCCTTCTGCAATACTTATTAAAGAAGGATAACGAGAGATATAAGTCTGTCATTGAAAAGCTAGGGCTTTCCAAATAAGACAGGATGTCATCTTGAACTTGTTTCAGGATCTAGATTCCGGATCAAGTCCGGAATGACAATCTAAAAGGAGATAAAAAATTTAATGCCAAAAGTTACAACAAAAGAGATCGATTTAAACGGTCGCAAATTAAAACTAGAAACAGGTAAGCTTGCTATGCAGGCTGACTCAAGCGTGCTGGCTTCCTGGGGAGATACTTATGTACTTGCTACTGTAGCCCAAAAACCCTTGATTGAGGATATGGGTTATTTTCCCTTATCTGTTGAATATGTAGAAAAATATTATGCAGGAGGGCGAATTACAGCACAAAAGTTTATTAAAAGAGAAACTCGCCCCTCTGAAAAAGCAATTTTATCAGGAAGAGCAATTGACCGCTCAATCAGGCCTCTTTTTCCTAAGGACTTGCAACTTGAGGTGCAGGTCATAATTACTGTTTTATCTTTTGATGGAGTAAATAATCCTGCAACCTTAGGTTTAATTGCTGCCTCAGCAGCTTTATCTATTTCATCTGTTCCATGGAATGGTCCAATTGGTGTTGCAAAAATAGCAAAACAAGAAGGGGATTTTTTAGTTAATCCTGAAATGAATGTTAATACTTTAAGTTTAGACCTTTTAGTAGCCTCAACTAAAGATAGAGTAGCAATGATTGAGGCTGAAGCCAAACAGATGCCTGATGATATTGTGCTTGAAGCAATAAAAAAAGGTCACAACGAGTCCCAATCTATTATTTCTTTGATTGAGCAGTTTAGCAAAGAGGCTGGGAAAGAAAAAATGCCCAACCCAACTTTGCTAGAAGTTGTTGAAGAAGCAGTCTTAAAAGAAGTAAAGATGAAAGCAAAGACAAGGATCGAGAAGGCCCTTTTTAATTCAGAGTACCCATGGCATGATGCAACAGGCGAGCTTATTAAACAAGAGCTAGCAGAAGAATATAAAGAGACACTTACCCCAGTTATTATTGCAGGTGTTTTTGACAAAGTAGCAAAAGAAATAATGAATGATTTAATACTGAAACAAAAAAAACGGGTTGATGGAAGGGAAATGGAGGAGGTTAGACCCTTACAGATAGAGGTTGGGATTTTACCAAGGACACACGGCTCAGCGCTCTTTTCAAGAGGAGACAGTCAAATTCTTTCAATCACTACTTTAGGCCCACTCTCAGCTGGCCAAACTCTGGAAGGAATGGAAGGGGAAACTACAAAGCGTTTTATGCACCACTACAATATGAGCATTAATCCTTTCTCAACTGGGGAGGTTAAAAGGCTTAGTCCTCCAAATAGGCGCGATATTGGACACGGTGATTTGGTTGAACGCTCAATTGAGCCGGTTTTGCCTGATGAGAATTTGTTTCCTTATGCAATAAGAGTGGTTTCTGAGGTTTTGGCAGCAAATGCTTCTACTTCCCAAGCTTCAGTTTGCGCTACTTCTTTAGCTTTGCTCAATGCAGGAGTTCCAATTGAGCCTGTTGCAGGAATAGCTTTAGGTTTAATTACTGATCATGAGAATAATCCTTCGACCCATTCGGCAAGCTCAGGGCAAGCAAGCTCAGGACAGGGATTTCAAGTTATAACTGATATGAGAGCTGTTGAGGATTTTTATGGAGAGATGGATTTTAAAATTGCAGGAACTAAAAATGGTATTACAGGGATTCAAATGGATA
>CAYWKL010000075.1:0-2827 GCA_964459095.1 uncultured Gammaproteobacteria bacterium | reverse complement strand
CCCAAAGTCTTCCAATAGTCTCTGGCTCTTTTAATATCTTTGTGTCTGTAAACTACCCTGACAATTCTTTTAGAGGTATCTAAAGTAATACCTAAAGCCACAGCCGGCGCCTCAGCCACAGTTCTGATTATCTGTCTCATAGGGGTATCTAAAGCGTAGATCAGAAACTAAGCTAGAGTCAAGTGTTCAAGTTGCGGCAACTTTAAGATTGTCGGTCTGCCGAATTAATAATGTGAAAACCCGATCTTTTTAATTCTTCTATAACATCTGGAGTTAGTTCTCCACTTTTTACTCCTAAATGGAATCTAAATCCACCCTCGATTATCTCTGAAAGTGCGGTATTTAAATTAATTTGATTATCGGCAATTATTCCTAATAATTCATGTAGTAAGCCTGATCTGTCTGCTTCATGCGTTTCGACAGTAAATGAGCGTTTTGCTAAATTAGCCAAATGCTGAAGCATGATTATCGAGGCTTCATTCATTCTTGTTCTTAATTCACCTACAGGATCAAGAGAAGCAACATCCTCCCTAAAAGTTTTTGCTAATTTTTTTGGTTGTTTGGTCTGTTCATCAATCTCTTTACCTTCTTGTTCAATCAAACGGATACTATCTACTAGGGCTTGGATTAGTTTTTCTCCTTCAGGGGTTTGTAATGAATCTGATATAAGCTTGGCAGACATTTCAGGTGTTTGTACAAGTGTCCTCCAATTAGCTATAGAGAATAACTTAGAATTCGCTGTGGAGATTGCCATAAGTGCCCCTATATCAACACCAATTTTAGCAAGTGTATGTCCTACGGCCCGATTAGCAAGGTGGGGAAAAGCCTGGTTAAAAAGCATTGTTGAATCATGTTTGTCAAAATCTATTCGGCTAAGTACCATACCTACTTGTTGATAGACCTGCTCTGCCACAAGTGTTGCATCTTGTGGTCTTTTCCCAAATGGTGCAATTAGTACATTTTGACCAAAGAGAGGTTGATCCTCTTTACATAAAGGGTGTGTTGAGCAAATACTTAATCCTTGGTAATCAAGCAGTTCGTAGCCTCTTTTCAGAGGATTTTTCAATGAAGCATTGTCTAAAACTAGATGAGAAGCACTAAAGACGTCTTGAGTTGCTCTAATAATATCTTCTATATTCTCTATTGGAAAAATTGAGAAGAATATAATTCCTGACCTACGAATAGCTTCCCTTACAGGAAGTGTTTTGGAATCTTCTATATCAGAAACAAGCGTAACATATCCTGCTTCTTCAAAGATTCTTCTCGTGACAACTCCCATCTTACCCAAACCACCAATAACTGCTACTGTATTCTCAATTTCTCTCATCTTAGGAGGCAATTCTAACAATCACTTTAGACAAAGTCAAACTATGGGATTTAGGTTAGGTCTTTATTTAATTTAACAGTAGACATATTCTCTATATAGCTTTATTAAAACCGTTTATCCATCCCCTTGTTTTATTGAGTAGCTCACTGCTTCTACGGACTCTTATTCTTAAAACTCCAAAATACTTATCCTTGTTGGGATATTCTCTGAGCCAATTTGAGCGATGATAGAAGCTTTTTTCAAATTGATTAAGAGAAATCTTTGTTAATTTAGACCAAAATTTTTTAATATCTTCTTCCCTATCTTTGTGCGTTTGATTGAATTCTGTACGTAAAAGAAAGTCTCCTGATTTAATACCTAAGGCTTTCTTAAACCATTTAAGCATAAATTTAATCATTCTTGGATCAGAATTACAAAATCCTAACCTAGTTTCTTTAATACTTTTAAAGCCTTCTGCCCAATAAAGAGCTAAACCAGTTAAGAATAATTCATTATCAGTTAGTGGATTTATATCTTTCCTGGCATCCTGAAAAAGTTTTTTTACTCTTGCGACTTTCTCTAAATGGCTTTGTTTTGCTAATCTTCTTAAGTGACGAATGTTCACTTTTCTTCTTTTTAATCTTTCTTTCTGCGCGACCGTTAATTGCACATCTTTACACCAAAGACTTACAATACCTACACTCACACCTAAGGCTTTTGCTATTTGTTTAATACTCTTACCTTTACTTCTAAGTTCTAAGGCGCGTTTATATTCTTCAGCTTTACGTTTCATTTTATAATCATTGTTAATTAGGACGTATTTCCATTATACAATATTTCAAGTAATTAGTCAAGCTCAATTTTGATTGACATATATTAGTGATCAAGCTACAATATGCAACGCGGGGAAGTGTAACGGCTGCACACAAGGCTCAATATTGGGCCCACAAAGAAGTAATTTTTTGTGCGTACCTAGCTATATCGGTGAACTCCTTCTAGGATAATACCGAGGGAAGTCCGCCAAAGGCGGACCCCGTAGAGACTACACGCTGGGCTCCGGTTTTACCGGATGATGATATAGTCCTACCCTTGTAGTAATACAAGAAGGTTGCATAATCTTGAGGCAGGGAGTTCAACTCTCCCCCCCGCAACACTTCGACTCGCTTCGCTCGCTCAGTGCTAGCACCGAATCTTACTGAGGTGTAAACACGCTAGGCAAAACGAAGCGAGTTTTAATGCGAGTCGAAGTGCACTGAGCTTGCCGAAGTGCTATAAATAAACCTATGTGGTTTGTTTATATTCTTTTATGTGAAGATGGCAGCTTATATACAGGATATTCCAATCAAGTCGAGCAACGTTTCTCAGATCATAAAAACGGCAAAGGTGGGCACTAACATCATGCCACCTCCCGCAACGGAATTATTTAAAAAACAGCCTCCACCAGCCTAGCCAGTTGGGTAGTTTTTCTTCCTGAGCAGATTCAGATGCTCCTAAAATTTGTTTTAATTTTTCCTCAGCAAT
>CAYWKL010000074.1:0-2860 GCA_964459095.1 uncultured Gammaproteobacteria bacterium | reverse complement strand
GGCAAAGCATTTCCTTCAGTAGTTGCATTCACAAAAGATGGTCAAATATTGGTAGGAGAACCAGCAAGAAGACAAGCAGTTTCTAATCCAGAAGGAACCATTATTGCAGCAAAAAGAAAAATGGGAACAGATCATAAATATAAACTTTTTGGTAAAGAATATACTCCACAACAGATCTCAGCTTTAATTTTACAAAAAATAAAAAAAGATGCTGAAGAATTTCTAGGAGAAAAAGTACATAAAGCAGTAATTACAGTACCAGCATATTTTGATGACAATCAAAGGCAGGCTACAAAAGATGCAGGACAAATTGCCGGTTTAGAAGTTATAAGGTTAGTTAATGAACCAACTGCAGCATCCCTTGCTTATGGTTTAGATAAACAAAAAGAACTCAAGATCCTTGTATTTGATTTTGGAGGCGGCACATTAGATGTAACTATAATGGATTTTGGTGACGGTGTATTTGAAGTTAAATCTACATCTGGTGATACTCATCTTGGCGGTACAGATATGGATGAGATTCTAATTAAATATATAGTTTCAGAATTCAAAAAAGATACAGGTATTGATTTGAATGAAGATGATACAGCAATCCAAAGAATTAGGGAAGCAGGTGAAAAAGCAAAAATAGAATTATCCACAACATTAGAAACAGACATTAATCTTCCATTTATAACATCTACAAATAAAGGACCTAAACATCTTAACATGAAAATAACTAGATCTTTACTTGAAAAACTTGTTGATCCAATAATTCAAAAATGTAAGCATCCAGTAGAACAAGCCATTAAAGATGCTAAATTAAACAAAAAAGACATAGACAAAATAATTCTTGTAGGCGGTCCAACAAGAATGCCGATAGTTCAAAGATTTGTAGAGGAATTTATTGGCAAAAAAGTTGAGAGAGGTGTAGATCCTATGGAATGTGTTGCTCAAGGCGCAGCAATACAAGCTGGAGTTCTAGCAGGAGAAGTAAAAGATATATTATTATTAGACGTAACCCCTTTAAGTTTAGGTATAGAGACTTTAGGTGGTGTATTTACAAAACTAATAGAAAGAAATACAACAATTCCTACAAAAAAATCAAATATTTTCTCTACAGCAGAAGACAATCAGCCAGCAGTATCTATTAGAGTATTCCAAGGAGAAAGGGCAATTGCAGTAGATAATAAATTACTAGGTCAATTTGATCTAATTGGTATTCCGCCAGCACCAAGAGGTATTCCGCAAATAGAAGTAACCTTTGATATAGATGCTAATGGTATTGTTAATGTTTCAGCTAAAGATTTAGGAACTAAAAAAGAACAGTCTATAAGAATTACTGCAACTACAAAATTAAGCGATGAAGAAGTAGAAATAATGAGAAAAGAAGCAGAAAAATTTGCAGAACAAGATAAAGAAAGAAAAGAAGAAGCAGAATTAATAAACCAAGCAGATACATTAATTTACACAACAGAAAAATTATTAAAAGAAGTAGAAGGCAAAGTTGAAAATAAAAAATTAGATGAAATAAAGAAAAAAACAGAAGAATTAAAGAAATTACTTCACGAAGAAAAGAAAGACATTTCTAAGATAAAAGAAAAAATGGAAGAAATGAATAAAATTGTACAAGAAGCCTCAACAGAATTATATAGGAGAGCAGCAGAAGGGCAATCTAAAAAAGAAACTTCAAAAGGAAAAGATAATAAAGACGATGATGTAGTAGATGCAGACTATGAAGTAAAAGATGAAAAATAAAAATGACAAAAAGAGATTACTATGAAATACTTGGAATCGCTAGAAATGCAACTAAAGAAGAAATAAAAAAAGCATATAAAGAATTAGCCAAAAAATACCATCCAGATATAACAAAAGATAAATCCACAGAAGGAAAATTCAAAGAAATTTCAGAAGCCTACGCTGTTTTAAGTGATGATCAAAAAAGAGCTAATTATGATCAGTTTGGGCATGATGGCTTTGATCAAAGATTTACACAAGAAGATATCTTTAGAGATTTTAACTTTGACATCTTCAGAGAATTTGATTTTGGTGATTTTGATTCTATATTTGATATGTTTTTTGGTAGAGGCACAAAAAGAGCAAAAAGAAAAGGCAGAGACTTAAGATACGATTTAGATATTTCATTCGAAGAAGCAGCCCTTGGAACTAAAAAAACAATAAAATTCCCAGGCTATATTACTTGTAAAGATTGTAATGGTACAGGGGCAGAAGATAATGGTTTTGAAACTTGCAATTCTTGCACTGGCTCAGGTCAAATTAAAAAAACCACCAGAACTCCATTCGGGATAATCAATCAAATTGCTACATGTCATCAATGTCATGGTCAAGGCAGAACAATAAAAAAATATTGTAAAATATGTAAAGGCAATGGAATTATAGAAAAAACAAAAACAGTAGAAATTACAATCCCTACAGGAATAGACAACGGAAATCAAATAAGGATAGATAAAGAGGGTGAAATAGGTGAATATGGTTCTAGTGGAGATTTATACGTTGTTATTCATGTAAGGCCACATAAATCACTTCATAGAGAAGGTTATGATCTTTATTTAGAAGTTCCAATTTCATTCTCAAAAGCAGCCTTAGGGGGTAAAATAGAAATAGAAGCATTAGAAAGAAATGTTGAATTAAAAATACCACATGGAACGCAAAGTCACACAGTTTTTAAATTAAATGGACTAGGGATCAAAAAATTAAGAGGGTTTGGCAAAGGAGACTTATATGTTAAAGTTATAATTGATGTTCCTAAAAAATTATCTAGAAAACAAATTAAATTGTTAGAAGAATTCAACAAGAATTAATACTATAATTACCATAAAGTAATAACAATAGAAACATTTATATACTATTAAGTAATATT
>CAYWKL010000073.1:746-2906 GCA_964459095.1 uncultured Gammaproteobacteria bacterium | reverse complement strand
ATTGATGCAAGTAAAGCAAGAGAAATAGTTAAAGTCTCCCAAGAGCCTACATCTTTGGCTACACCAGTTGGAGATGAGGATGATAGCCAATTAGGAGATTTTATAGAAGCTCCAGGATTAAAACCTGATGAACAGGCTACAAGAGAATTATTAAAAGATCACTTAGATGAGGTTTTAAACACACTTTCTCCAAGAGAAAAAAGAGTACTTCAGCTTAGATTTGGTTTAGAAGATGGCAAACAGAGAACTCTTGAGGAAGTTGGTAAAGAGTTTGGGGTAACTAGGGAGAGAATTAGACAAATTGAAGCAAAAGCTGTAAGAAAACTTAAACATCCAACTAGAGCTAAAAAACTCAGGGATTATCTTGAATGAAATTCAAGACAAGGTTCTGCTTAGCAGGTTCTTATCTAGAGTAATTTACATTTACACAATTTACGTTTTTGTTTACAAAAAGGAAAGCTTCGCTTACAATTCTTAGGATGTCCTCAGTTACCTCAGCAATAATTTTAGCCGGTGGAAAAGGGGAAAGGTTAAGGCCCTTTACAAATGACCGTCCCAAACCAATGGTTGAGATAAACGGCAGGCCAATTTTTGAATACCAACTTCTTCAACTTAAAGCCGCAGGTATAACAGAAATTGTTTTTGCCTGTTCATACCAAAAAGAAACTTTGATGGAATATGTAGGGGACGGTGCAAAATATGGGATGAATGTAGTTTATTCTATTGAAGAAGCTCCTTTAGGAAGAGGAGGTGGAATAAAAAAGGCTATGGGTCTTTTAGAAGGTAATTGGGAGAATGTATTAATTGCCAATGGAGATAATCTTTGGAAGATAGATGTAGATAGCCTTATTAAACAGCACATAGAAACTAAGGCAATTGCAACTATTGTTGTGGTTCCTCTAAAAAGCCCTTATGGAATAGTGGAATTTGATGAAAGCCAAGAGATTTTAGGCTTTAGGGAAAAGCCAATCCTTCCACATTGGGTAAATGCCGGCGTGTACATTTTTTCCAAAGAAATTTTGGAAATGCTTCCAGATATAGGGGATCATGAAACAGAAACTTTTCCAAAACTTCCTAAAGAGAGGTTTTTTGTTTTTAAATCTGAGGATTATTGGAGGGGTGTGGATACTGTTAAAGATTTAACAGAGGCAGAAAAAGAAGTACAGGAAGTTTTTAAAGATCTCTAATCCGTTATATTTCGATTATTGCTGAAATTGGGAGATGATCTGAGGCTTGAGATTCTCTAACCCTAAATGATTCTACTTTTAAATCCTTGCTAGTAAATATGTAATCTAATTTTACATCTACTTTTTGAGGATTGCATACATTACACCCAGCTGGGTACATACTCCAAGTGGGAGTTGCAGATGGGTCAGAATCCACAAGCACCTCCTGTATTTTTTTAATGGAGCTATTCTCAGGTGTAGCATTAAAATCTCCCATAAGAATAGTTTTTTCTTTCGGGAGTAGTTTGAGTAAGTTTTCAGCTTGCTCATTTTGGATTTTAGAATCTGTTTGGTGAGTGTGCATTAAATGAGTGTTAAAAACATGCAATATTTTACCTTGAACCTCGATATCTGCTCTGATTACTGCTCTTGATTCTTCCTTAGACAAATTAAAGGATTCATGGTTTTTTATTTTATATTTGCTGAAAATAGCCGGACCATCAAAATAAGCCTTATTATCACTTTTCCAGATTTTTTCAACAGGGGTGAATAAAAATTCATAGCCCAAGTCTCTTAAAAATTCAATTACAGGTCTTTCTAAATCATCATCTTTTACTTCCTGGAGGCCAATAATATCTGCATACTCTTTTTTTAGGAACTCTGCGATTTGTTCAAAATTTCCATTAATCCAAATATTCCAGGAAAGAATTTTTATAGTCATGCCCGGATTATACCAGAGGCTGGATTTCAGCTTCATCATATCTATTGACAATTTATGTGGATTTGGTAAATTAGAATTATGGCGAAAGAAACCCGAAAATACGCAGATAGAAGAGCCTATTTAGCCAAGGCAACAAATAATAGGAGAAGAAGATTAAAAAAAATCATGATTGACTCTAAAGGAGGTGAATGCCATTTTTGCGGATATTCAAGATATGTTGGAGCATTAGATTTTCACCATCTAGATCCTACAAAAAAGAGTTTTGAGTTATCA
>CAYWKL010000073.1:0-736 GCA_964459095.1 uncultured Gammaproteobacteria bacterium | reverse complement strand
TTACTGTTTTAATATATTTTTCTCTTTCTGACCACTGAGCCATATGAGCACTTTTTTCAAAAACTATTAATTTTGAGTTTGGAAATTGGTTTTTAAAATACTCTGTAGATTCAGGTGTTGCCTCATCAAAACGTCCGCAAATAAGAAGAACAGGAACTTTTATTTCATTTAATCTTTTAGATAAATCAAAGCTTTTAAGAGTTCCGGTTGCATTAAACTCCTCTGGTCCCCACATATAGTTATATAAATCAGAATTCATTTTATGTGCGGCTTTTAAAGCAGCAACAGGGCGCTCTTTCATTCCCCAAACATGCTTCTTGTAAAATTCTTTCGAGGCTTTTTTGTATTCTTTTGAATTATGCTTTCCTTGCTTTAATACTTTTTGCGAAGAATTTGGCATATGTTTTATTAACTTTTCTGCATCAATGTCCCAGTGAGGGGTGCTTAAATAAGGACTTGAGAGAATTAAACTTTTTAAACCTTTAGGATTGGTAAGAGCAAAAGAAACTGCAAGTCCTGCTCCCCAGGAATGTCCTAAAAGAGAATATTCTTTGAGTTTTAAACTCTTAATAATTTCTTTTAACTCAGACACAAAATACTCTACAGTCCAGAATTTTTTATCAGATTTTTGGGAGTTGCCGCACCCTAACTGATCATAAAAAATAACTTTTCTCTCATCAGTTAGATCTTCCAAAGGCTCTAGGGAATCATGAGGATAGCCAGGTCCTCCGTGGAG
>CAYWKL010000072.1:0-3164 GCA_964459095.1 uncultured Gammaproteobacteria bacterium | reverse complement strand
TAGCTACAAAGAAAGTTTTATCCATGGTAAAATGGTCTATTCCCAAATAATTATAGAGTATGGAAAATAACTTTCTCAAGGATCTAAATGAAGAATGAAATGATATCTTATGATATAATGCCTCAAATAAATGGCATACGAATCTAACCCGTCGCATATACATTCTTCTTCGATTCTTTCTTTACTGTTGGGAGATTTGGACAAATATGCCTTACTGATGAAAAATGAAGCACAAAGGCTTATAAAAAAATATCCAAATAAAAATTTAACTCCTGTATTTAAAATTCTGCCTCATAAATTAGCAATTATTTGCCCCATGGCAACTTGTGATGATTTTACCCGCGATTTGGGCGGAACATGTAGCGAAGACATTCTTGTTGCTATTGGGCTAAATTGTCTTCCTATCACTACCCATGATGATGTAGTCGACGAGGCTCCAAAAGATAGAAAATATAGAGCATCGCTTATTTATGCAGGAAATATTTCTGCTTTGGAAGAAATAAACATGTTGTTAAAAAATGATCATCAAGGAGTAGCTAAAGTGATCATCAAAACTGTTCAGGAAAATCATTATCGTCAGCAATTTCGCGTAGATTTGCTTTGGGATAAGAAAATTAAAAATTTTCAGGAATATCTTAACGGCACTAGAGATATCTATTCTTTTGCCTCACTTGGTCCTGGGTGTGCTTTGGAAATTACTGGGAAAAAGGATTTGAGAAAACAAGTTATCAGCTATGCAATCAATTATGGATTAGCTCTCCAATTAATCGACGACCTTAGAGAAATCGAAGAGGATAAAATTTCAGGTTATAACTCTTTTCCCATATTAGAAGAAAAACCTTACGAAAAATCATTTAGAGCACTTGATAATTTTCTAGTTAAAGCGCGAAAAAACCTCGATCCAACATGGAAACATACGGAAAAAAGACTCAAGAGTCTTGAAAACTTTGCGACTAAATTCAAAAAGGAATTTAATGGCAAATAGTAAAACTGTTTTTATTATTTTAATTTCTGGAATTCTATATAACAAGGAAGGTAATATTCTTCTTGTTAAACGAAGTAAACAACATAAAGCATTTAAGGAATCTTGGCAGTTGCCTGAAGGAAAAATGGAAAAAGGAGAACAGCCAGATCAAACAATTTTAAGAGAGATAAAAGAAGAGTTAAATCTGGATGTACTCAATTCAAAATTTGTGTTTGCAAATTCAACACTTATTACTTTAAAAAATAAAACGTACCACTTACTTCGTATTGTTTTAAAAACTAAATGGAAAGGAGTTATATCTCTAAGCGAAGAGCATGACGCTTATAAATGGATCGGGGTTAAAGAGGCTGTGAAAATGTCCCACTTGGTTGATGGAACAACAGAGGTTCTAAGAAATATAGAGCAATCAAAAAAACGTGAACTGTGAAAATTTTTTTAATGACAGGACCCTCTGCAAGTGGCAAATCAACTATTGCAGAGCAAATCAGTAGCAACCTACAAGTCCCTATTATAAAAGAGCGGGAAATTATACATCGCATCGCACAATCCTATGGTTTTAGTAGGGGTAGAAATTGGCTCGCAGCTGCAGGAATTCAGACAGTATTGGATGAAGTACTCGCCCAAACTTTAGCAGCTATTGAGGGCGTTGAGGGAGACAAAGTTATCCTTGATGGCTCATATGATGCGAGATTGATCCAAGCATTAAACACAGAGGGAAACCAAACTTTTATTATTGCCGTTACAGCACGGGATGAAATAAGAAGAGAAAGAATGGCAGGAAGAATAGAATCCGGCCCCGAGGAAGCTTTAGCCGAAATGCAATTTATTGATGAATTCAAGCATAGAGCTGGAATGGCTGAAATTATTGAAAAAGCGGATTTAACTGTGGATAATAACCTAACAGTTGATGAGACCACAAGAGAAATACATTTGTATCTGGGTTCAGAATTTGCTGATTGTCTTTCCGGACCTGAGCGATTAAAAGGGTAATAAAAATTTACAATGAGCATTACGGAAGCAAGAACTAGCCAAAATTATGAAGATGGAATTCAGGCCATAACTTCATATCTCACATCTTATGCTGAGGCTGCTGATGTTGTCCTACAAGATATTTGGGCTGCAAAAAGAGCTGAAGCAGCCAGGATATCTCCAATAGTTGAGGAAATGGTAGACATTCATGCTGAATCTAATTTGGGAGGAAAAAAATTTAGAGGTGCACTTGTGCAATTAGGTTATGAGTCAGCCGGTGGTCAAGATAGAGATGGCATTTTAAGAGCTTCATTAGCATTTGAGGTTGTTCATAATGCTTTTCTCGTCCATGATGACATTATGGACAATACCGATTTACGACGCGGAAGGCTCTCTGTCCATCGCAGGTATGCAACTTTGGGGGAAGAAAAATTTCCTACCAGAGACGCTGACCATTTTGGAGTTTCGATGGGAATTAACGTTGGGGACCTGGGAGCTGCTACGGCCTACGAGATATTAATAGATACTAATTTCCCGCCCGAAAAAGTTTTAGCTGCGATTCGTCGCTTAAACCGAGTAATTATAATGACCACTTTTGGGGAAGCATTGGATCTCGGTTTTAACCCTTTATCACCAGATATGAGACCAAGGGATATTCTTCGTCTTCATTTATATAAAACCGCTGAATATTCATTTGCAGGTCCCTTACAACTTGGGGCAATCTTAGCAGACGCAGATGTTGATACACTACTACGTTTATCTAAATTTGCTTTACCTTTGGGAATCTCTTTTCAAATAAAAGATGATATTCTAGGAATGTTTGCTAGTGAACAATTGTTGGGCAAACCAGTAGATTCAGACATCAAAGAAGGTAAAAATACTCTTTTGATTCTTAAGGCGAGAGAATTGGGGAATCTTGAAGAACAGGAGTTTTTAGATTATGCTTATGGAAACCCTCGCGCAACTCAAGAAGATTTAGAAAGGATAAGGCAAATTGTTAAATCAACAGGGTCATTGGAATATTCGGAAGGAATGATGAGGCGTTTGGCAGATAATGCAAAAAGAAATGCTACTAAAATAACTTCCAACCCTCAATGGCAAACCATATTTTATGGCCTTGCCGATTTAATGACAGCAAGAGATAAATAGAAAAACATGGAAAATAACTTTCTCAAGGATCTAAATGAAGAACAAAAAAACATTTTACTCT
>CAYWKL010000071.1:0-3314 GCA_964459095.1 uncultured Gammaproteobacteria bacterium | reverse complement strand
CTTTTTACCGGAGCATTTTCAATAGTAGGATTAACAAAAGATAAGTTAATTGGTTTACGAGATGCTCATGGTATTCGACCATTTTGTATTGGGCAACTAGGTGATGAAGGGTTTGTTTTATCTTCAGAGACATGCGGACTAGATAGTGTGGGTGCTGCATATGTGCGAGATGTCAAACCCGGAGAAATGGTTGTTATTGACAAAGGAGGTTTGCATTCTTATCAATTGGAAAAAGGGGAAGAAAAATTAGATATTTTCGAGCTTGTATATTTTTCTCGACCAGACAGTTTTGTACGAGGCAAGAGTATTAATGAAATAAGGCGAGAACTTGGAAGGCAATTGGCAAGAGAGTATACATTAGATGCAGATATTGTTATACCTGTTCCTAATTCTGCAATTCCAGCAGCATTAGGGTATGCTGAACAGTCGGGAACCCCTTTTGAGAACGGACTCTTAAAAAATGGCTATATTCATAGAACATTCATAAATCCTTCCCCTTTGCTAAGAGAAAGGGAGGTGGCGATAAAATTTAGCCCTATGCCAGGAGCATTAGAAAGAAAAAGAGCAATTGTTATTGAGGATTCGATTGTGAGAGGTACGACCTTAAAAGAATTGGTAAAAATGATTAGAGAAGCAGGTGCAAAAGAGGTACACTTACTTAGCGCTTCACCGCCAGTGAAATATCCTGATTTTTATGGTATTGCAACACCAGAACAGAAAGAGCTTATTGCGTCTCGGATGTCTCAAGATCAAATCCGTGCATTTTTTGGTGCTGATTCTTTGCAGTATCTTTCCTATGAGGGATTAATTAAAGCAACAGGATTACCGGAGAGCTCTTTTTGTACATCTTGCTATACCGGAGAGTATCCTATTGATATTGGGGAGAATGCAAAACAAATTAATTTTAATGTTTAGAATGTTTAAAATAGATATTGAGCTGTTTGTTAGTGATAGAATTGCCCATGTTTGGAATTAACAAATCCTTAAATGTGATGGTCTCTTTGGGAATAGTTCTGTATGAAGTAATTGAGAACACTATCTGATTTGACTTTTCCTGGGGGGTTTGATAAGCTCTTGATAGACTAATAATTAGACTAATTACTGGACTAATTTTAGACTAGTTCCATGAATGATTATCAAACAGCCAAACCATTTGCTCACACATTTCTTTCTTCTTTCGTATTTACGCCCAGCTTATTGCCATTTATTGATGAGGAGATAAAGAAGATAGATACAGAGCTAGGGGAGTATGAGCAGGTATTTTTAAACCCGGATATTGAAAGAAGCCTGATTAGTAGAAATGAATTATTAGCCTCATTTGCTATCTCCAAAGCAGAAAATTCCTCTCTCACTTTGAAAGAGGCGCAGGATGTATATAAGGTAATTTTGGCTAATGAAGAATATACCTTCATCAGTGATAAGATGCAAGCAGGGCAAAAACTAACCAGGAAAGATTATGAAAAATTGGAGTTTTTCAATATTGCTCAAACCTTTCGTAATTTAAACCATAAGCCTTTGAGAATTGCTGATGTTACGCCATCTACAATACGGAAGATTCACAATAGTTTAAGTAAAGGACTTGATATCTTTGCAAAATATTTACCAGATTTTACTGTCTATAAATCAGGAAACTTCCGGGATAATGACTTAATTAGAGTAGGCACCTATATCCCAGCTCCATATAAAGAGATTGAAAAAGGAGTAGAGGAGTTACTAACTTGGCTTAAGGAACATAAAACTATTACTGGTGTGGCATTATTCCATACAGCTCTCTATGCGCTCCATCCCTTCAATAATGGGAATAAACGAGTCTGCAGAATTTTAGAGCACCTTTTTTTCCGTGATCTTGGCTTAAATCTTAAAAACCTTTATAGCACCTCGTATTATTACCATAAACAAAAAGAAAGATACTACAAATATCTATTGTATTCTCTTGAAAGGAAAAACTTAAATCACTTTGTTTCCTTTATACAGGAAGCGCTCGTGTTGTCTATGATTGATGTAGTGAAACTTAGCCTTGAGGCAAAACGAAATGAGTTTCTCCAAAGACAAGATACTGATAATCAGATTAAATCAATTCTCAAGCCACTGATAAAACGGTTTGAACTGCAGTTTAAGAATCTTTTTAAGCATAGTAAAGGGAAAATTGCTAGACAGACATTCGTGAACTATCTGCAAAAAGCGGTAGATGAAGCTATTGTGACAAAAAGAGAGGAAGGCAGGACTACTTATTACAGTTTTAATCTCAAAACTCCCCATCCAGAGGAGGCAACTCTAAAGGAGTGGCTAAACTTTGCTAAACTTAGACTTTCATTTATCCCAGATGAGATAAAGCTGATATAATTTTATCAAGTTTATCTGATGCAGTAATAGAACTACCCATGTTTGGAGTAAACAAATCATTAAATGTAATGGTAAGTTTGGGAATAGTTCTGTATGAAGTAATTGAAAAAAATCCAAAAAAATCCTGATTTAATAGTTGACTAACTTAGTCATATTTGCTATGATATTTGTATGGGCATGATTATAAATGTACATGATGCTAAAACCTACTTCTCCAAGTATTTGGAAAAGGTAGAACAGGGTGAGGAGGTTATAATAGGCAAGCACGGTAAACCGGTAGCAAAATTAGTTGCAATACCCTCACAGAAACCCCGTAAACCCGGCGCCTTAAAGCATAGTCTATGGATTGCAGAGGATTTTGACAAGATGCCTAAAAGTTGGTCAGATGCCGTAAAAGAGGATCTAGATGCGCATACTGATTGATACTGTTATACTGGTTTGGTGGCTGAAGGATGATAAACATTTAGGCAAGAAAGCCTACAAACTATTTAAGGATCCAAATAATCAGTTGTATGTATCTGCCTTTTCAATCTTGGAATGGCGATTGAAAGCCTCTATTGGTAAACTAACGCATTATGATGATTTAGAAAACAAAATCAGCAAAAATGGTTTTTTATTACTTGAATATTCTCCCTCGGACAGTAAATATATTCATAAATTTTCCAAATTAGGTTGGAGTGATCCTTTTGACTTTGGTTTAATGTCACAGGCAATAGCGAGAGATTTACCTTTCATGACTGCTGACGAACGTATATTAAGGAGTAATATAAAAAACCTTGAAAAGATTAATGCTCGGATATAACTGATGCAACTGTGGAATTACCAATGTTAGGGTTAACAAATCCTTAAATGTAATGATATCTTTGGGGATTGTTTTGTATGAAATAATTGAGAAAACTTCTGAAGCATAATGAATTTATGTACAAAGTTTACATATTGACAAAATTGACATATTATGATTTAATTAATCT
>CAYWKL010000070.1:0-3437 GCA_964459095.1 uncultured Gammaproteobacteria bacterium | reverse complement strand
TGCTCAGGCAGCTAGTAGAATAATAAAAGAACAGCAGGAAATAATAGGGCCTATTGCCCTTGAACAGGCTAAAAAAGTTGATGGTTTATCTGTCACCAGTGTTGATGACGTTAAAATTTCTGGTGATAAAAAGATAGTTTTGACAAAATTAGTAGGCCAATATGCAGAGCTTTTTGGGAGGGCTTCTGTTGAGGTTTGCAAAGAAGCATTCCAGCCCTTCTCTACCAAAATCCCCTCATCTGATGTGCCTGATATCCTTAAGAGCTAACTTCCAACCCCGAGTTGTCAAGCTATTTTTAACAAAATGATATAATCATTATATGAAGACAAAAGGTGTTGAAATTAACCCTAAAATTATGTTTGGCAAACCAGTAATTGCAGGAACAAGAATTCCAGTTGAAGTAATTTTAGATAAATTTGAAGCTGGACAAACCGCTGAAGAAATTTTAAGGGATTACCCAAGACTAAATGAAGAAGATATCAAAGCAGCTTTATCTTTTGCTAATAGACTTGTAAAGAAGTCATATTCAACTCATGAGCAAGCAACTCTCCATAAAATTTCTCGTTGACGAAAGTGTTGAGTGATTTTAATAAGACTGCCTTTTGAAGATACGAATGAAAAAATATCAAGACTGAATAATGTGTTGACTAATAAATCAAAAAATCTGCTGCAATTTTTTACTACAATCACAAAGCAAAAAACCCGGTTTAAGAAAATTTAAATTAAAAAGCCAACTTCTCTACAAAAATCCCCTCATCTGATATTCCTGATATCCTTAAGAGTTAGTTTTTAGTACAATTTCTTTAATGTCCCAATTCCCAATAGAACTTTTCATTAATGCTTTTTTAGTAATACTTATCTTTAGTTTAGCATATGTTGCTTTTAAAGAAAGGGCAAAATATCAAAGATATATAAAAGAAACTGATATGCTTTTAAGCTCAATCCGTTCTACTTACCGAATAATTTTAGAAGAATCAGACATAGATAAAGTTTTACAAAGAATAACTGATAGTGTGCAAAATGAGCTAAAAATAGGTATAGGGCTTTTGGGGCTTGTAGATGCCGAAAAAAATGCGATTGTTAAACTATCTATTTCAACCTCAGAAAAAGCTCAAGCCACTTTATCTTTTCTGAAAAGCCCATTGCACTTATCATCTATTCCTCTAAACCAAAACAATCTCCTCACAAAAGCAATTAAAGAAAGAAAAATATTTATATCGCACGAATTTAGTGAGGTGTATGGAGGATTGATGCCCTCAGAGCAGCTTTTAGCACTCCAAGCCCAATTTGGTACAAAATCTATACTTGTTTATCCTCTTTTAGGAAAGGAAAGACCAGTTGGGATTTTTATAATTGGAGTAGAAAAAGAAAATTATGATTTTAAAGGGGAGCTTGAAACGCTAAGTGATTTTATGGACCTTGTAGTTTTGGTTTTGGAAAATTCAAAGCTTTTGGGGCAGCTTAAAACCTCTAAAGAGTCTTTTGCAAAAATGACTCAAACTATTTATGAGATGAATGCAAAACTGCACCAGCTAGATAAGCTCAAGGATGATTTTGTTTCAGTTGCCTCCCATGAACTTAGGACACCAATGACTGCAATCCGCTCATATGCTTGGATGGCCCTAAATAGATCTGATATTCCACTTTCTGAAAAATTAAAAAGATACTTAACAAGGACTATGGCTTCAACAGAACGCTTAATTAATTTAGTTAATGACATGTTAAATATTTCAAGAATTGAGTCAGGATCAGTTGAGATAGCCCCAAAAGCTTTTGACATAAAAGAGCTTGCAAGAGATGTTGTGGATGAGGTTTCTGCAAGAGCAAGAGAAAAAGATATTAATGTTGTAATAGAGGAGTTAAATATGCCTAAGATTTTTGCCGATCCTGATAAGGTACATCAAGTATTACTTAACCTGGTTGGAAACTCAGTGAAATTTACGCCAAGGGATGGTTCAGTTACAATTTCATTTTTTACAGATGGGCAGTTTATTGATACATCAGTTAAGGATACAGGAGTAGGTATCTCAAGAGATGATATCAGTAGGCTATTTACCAAATTTGGAAGGTTAGATAACTCATATGTTTCTGCAGCAACAAATGGGGGGACTGGACTCGGGCTTTATATTTCCAAAAGCTTGGTTGAACTAATGAAAGGTAAAATTTGGGCAAACTCAGAGGGTCAAGGTAAAGGGTCTACATTTACTTTTTCTCTTCCTATAGCCACACAATCTGTTTTAGCCCAAGCTGATAAATACGCTAATTTAGTTCCAGAAAACAAAAGAAAATCCTTAGAACCAGTAGCAATATAACCGCCAAAGGCGAGCCTCGCTAGAAGCTGGTATATTGTATGTAGTATATAGTATGTAGTTTAATTTATGCTATATAATCAGACTTAATATGGATAATCAGCAAAGCATTGGTAACACCCAAAAACCAAACCCTAACTTAAATAAAAAGATTTTAATTGTTGAAGATGACCAGTTTTTAAGAGAGTTTTATCAAGAGCTTTTGCAAACTGAAGGATTTTTAGTGGATTTAGCAGCAGATGGGGAAATAGCTTCTCAAAAGGTGAGTGAAGGAGGATATAATTTAGTTTTGCTTGATATTATGCTTCCAAAAAAAGATGGCCTCCAAGTTTTAAGAGATTTAAAAATTACACCAGCTAGGCAAAAAAATGGTCCAATTGTTGTTTTAACAAATTTAGGCCAGGATGCAATTATAAAACAAGCATTTGACCTTGGTGCCTCAGGCTATATTGTTAAATCAGCAATGAACCCTGATCAGGTTTTGGATGAGATAAACAATTATCTTCAATCTACAAAATGATTTATGATTCAAGATTTACGATTTAAGAATAAGCACTTCTTTGTTGTGAGTAAAACTCATAAATCATATATCATAAATCCTAAATCTTCATAATGTCTCAAGTAAAGATTATTTTTGAAGATTCTAACTTACTCGTTATAGATAAACCTACTGGATTAGTAGTTGACGAAAGCGAAACCCAAACTAAGGGCACACTACAGCAGATTTTAATGAATGAATATGGGATTAAATTGGAGCGCTCAGGAGTGGTCCATCGTTTAGACAAAGACACCTCAGGGGTATTGGTTGTAGCAAAAACCAAAGAGGCGCTGGAAAATCTGCAAAAACAATTTAAAGAAAGAAAGGTAAAAAAGCAGTATTTAGCCCTAGTGCATGGAAGTATTGAAAAACCTCTTATAGTGGATAAGCCTATTGGCAGAAATCCAGGGGATAGAGAGAAGTTTACTGTGCTGGAGGAAGGAAAACCTGCCGTTACCGAATTTGCTCCAGAGAAGTTATTGGTTATGAGTTCACAGTTGATAGAAGAAATATTTCATGGTTTTTCCAAAATTCAATTTAAAAAACTAAGTACTATGAACTATCAACTATTTACTCTCTTGAGGTGTTT
>CAYWKL010000069.1:0-3837 GCA_964459095.1 uncultured Gammaproteobacteria bacterium | reverse complement strand
CTGAATATGATGCAGCTTTAGAAGAACAATCTTTAGTTGAATCCAGAATTTCTGAACTGGAAAATATTTTAAAAGGTGCTAAAGTTATTGAAGAAAAACATACTGATGATTTTGTGGTGATAGGATCAACTGTCAGAGTGGAAATGGAAGGGGAGATTGATGAGTTTACCATAGTTGGCAGAGTGGAAGCCGACCCTGCCAAAAAGAGAATTTCCAATGAATCCCCTTTAGGCGCAACTCTTTTAGGTGCTAAAAAAGGAGAAGTGGTGGAGGTGACAACACCAATAGTTAGATATAAGTGTAAAGTTTTGGAAATTAAATAATATGGATAAACCTTTAATAATGTTTAAACCAAAATTACCAAGACTCTCTAGCAGTGAGGGCAAGGTCCTTAAGCTATTAGTGGAGGCTGGTAAGATGATTGTACCAATTTACGAGCAGCAGGAGAAACAACCTATTTTTGAAAAAGAGGAGTTAGAAAAGGAGGCTAAAACAAATTCCCAAATCTTATCCCCCTACACTGTAGTTGAGAAAGTAGAAGGAAAATTTGTGGCAACACCGTACCATATTAAGTATGCCAAACTTTTAAAGCCAATTGCTGAAAAGTTGGTACAAGCAGCTAATGTAACTGATAGCAAAGAATTCGGGAAAGCCTTAAAAGTCCAAGCAAAAGCTTTAACAGAGGGAAGCTATGAGGAGGCAATTGCCACCTGGATTAAGACCAAACCCCATATTTTGGATATTTATATTGGTCCTCTAAATCACTTTGATGAGCG
Source organism: uncultured Gammaproteobacteria bacterium (assembly GCA_964459095.1). Taxonomy (GTDB): domain Bacteria; phylum Patescibacteriota; class Microgenomatia; order Daviesbacterales; family UBA10151; genus CAYWKL01. The sequence continues at coordinate 3,061 of CAYWKL010000069.1, read as the reverse complement.
AGTTTTTTCCGGCAAAGCCTCTTATCAATCTTGGGTGGGAGTGATGGATATAGATGGTACAGAAAAGCTTAACAATTATAAAACTATCACTCTTGGTGCCAGAAGGAAAGCATTACTGCCTAAAGAACGAATAGATAATTTAGAGGGGGTTAAAGCCAGGACCATTGATCTAATTTTAATTTCAGGATTGCTGGCTAGAACCAAGTTTGTGGGGTTAAACTTACCAATGGATGTAAGAATGGTGGAAAAATATGGTTCAGAGGTAATACTTTTTAATCAGCTTAATGATTTAAGGCTAAAAGAACAAGTTTTACCTGCCTTTAATAAGATATTTTCTAAAGCCTCTAGAGAAGGTTTTTCCAGAGAAGATTTAAGAAGAGGTTATTTACGGGCAGTGGCTTTACATGAATTAGCTCACAGCTTTTTATACTATAAAAATTCTTTAAAAAATCTGCAGGATTTATTCCCAGTGATTTATGAGTTGGCTGCCACCATTTTAGGACTGATAATGGCTGGATCCCTGCTTCTAAAAGATCGGATTACCAATAAAATGCTAGAATCAATGATGGTGGCATTTACTTCCAGAAGTTATTATCTGATGGAAAGAAGGAAAATTGATAAGACTTTTGTGAATTATGCACTCGGAGGTACTGTTTTTATAAATTATATGATCGAAAATGGTACTTTAAAAGTATTTAACGAAATAGTGGTGCTCAATTTTACAAAAATGTTCTTCTCTTTACATGACCTATCGTTAATTTTGGAACGATTGCTTGCTCAGGGAAGTAGAAATGATGCGGAAAGTTTTCTTAGGAAGTACGAATAATTTAGCCTCTAGAATTGCATTCTTTTTCGACTTGAGGTATAATTCACTTTAATATGTCGACCATAGTTGAAGCTGAAAAAAGCGGCGGATTCTCTCCTCCAACTTTTTCTGGTAAATTCATTTACGAGGTGCATCAAGTTACTCCTGACAATAAATATGATTTGATTGCTAGAGCATATCCTTTACATCAGGTATTAAATTACGAACCAGGTAGAGTTATTAGGGAAGTTATTGAAAATATGCAGGAAAATGGAGAAGTAGTCTTTGCAAGAACAGCAGATTCTGAACCGAAGGATGTGGGATTTGTTGCCCAGCGTTTAGTACCAGTATCCCCTGAAGGACGTTCAATAAATGTGCTTTCAATACTTACAAGGGTAGTGGCACCGGAATACCAAAAGCAGAATGTAGGCACAGAATTAATGACGGAGGGAATCCAAAGACATGACCCGGATTATCAAACAGGTAGAACTCAGAGTCCATTTGTACTCAGGGGACTTGAAAGAACGGAAGAATTTAAAGACATCATTCCAATTGCTAAGCCACATGCTTATACAACTAAAATGCAGCTATTACTGGTTCTTACACTAGGTTTAGAGGGAATTAGGGATGTAGATTTAAGAAATGGACTTTGCAAAGGAGTCTATCCTCCAGGACCAAATAGAGCTTTTGTTCTGGATAACGCCAGCGAAAGAGTTTTGGAGATTTATAAGATAATGACAAGTCCTCCGATAGGGGCTGTTATTGAAAATGGGGATGCGGTTAGATATTTGGCTCCAAGGGATAGAAAGACTAGGGTTCGAACAACTGAGAGGAAGGTGGATAGAACCCCAGAAAATCCAGGTGGAGGTAGAGAAAGAATTGTTACCGTTGTCGAAAAGCCGATAGCAGAAAATATAGGATCTAGCCCAATGCTTGGAAAGATTTTAGCCTTTTTTAATAGATTATTGGGTATAAAAACTCCGGCAACTTCAGCTCAAAAGTAGGAATAATAACCATCAACTGCTTTTAAAAAATCTTAGCTTCAGTTATACTACCCTCATGCCATTAGAATCTTTACAAAAAGGCGAAGTAACATCCTTCCAAGGCAAATCTACTACATATACTGTGGAAACCTATAAAAGCGACAGAATAAAAGGTTTCACCCAAATGCCTGATTACAATGAGTTAGTGGAAGTTGTTACAGATTTATATTTAAATAGATACCCCCAAAGAGGTAGAGAACCATCTATAGACAGAGTAAGAAGAAGCATGAGCCATCCCAGGACAATTCTGTTGTTGGCTAGACAGCAAGGTGTACCCATAGGATTTGGGATATTTTCTAGACTGTATTTATCTAGAGAGCCAATTTTATATGCATCCCCAGTATTCCAAGAAGATCAGGAGGATGAAGGTTTAGAAATGGAAGTTTTAAATAAAGCTATACAGTTACATGAAGAGGATGTTGCTACCTCATATAGATTTATTCGGTTTGGTGTATTGACAACACAAAATCCATTTTTAGTAGGAAGATTAGAGCAATTACCTGCTATTGAAACAATATTTCCTTTTCATCAGCGCTACAACAAAAATCCAGAGGCTCAAAAAATCATGCTAGAAGTTCACAGAAAAGTTATGATAAATTCACAAAGTATTTATACTGAGACTGGTGTTAGTAAAGGTGAGCTTTTGGAGATAGAGATTAATGAAACTTATAGACCTAGACGAGTAAATAAAAGAATTTGGGAAATTTATCAAGAAATGGTTTCTCCTCCTCCTGGTTTGGATATGAATCGGGAGAGAGGTGATGTAGTGTATATAACTTTTAAATTAAAAAGACCACAATCAAATTAACCTTGGTTGAATCAGCCTAATTTCTTCTTTCAAAAACTCTTACCTTCAGCTATACTTTAGCCATGCCTTTAGAATCTTTACAGAAGGAAAGATTGAAGAAATTAAAAAATATCAAAAGTTTAGGGATAAATCCTTATCCTACTAAATCTAGTAGAAAACACACCCTTTCTATTGCCAGGAAGATGATGGGCAAAAAAGTTATAGTAGCAGGAAGGATTAGATCACTTCGTCCTCATGGAAAAATAACTTTTGCAGATATTGAAGATGCCACCGGTAAAATTCAGCTGCTTTTTAGAGCAGACAGCGTAAAGGGTGAAAAATATGACTTTTTATCAAACCTAGATTTGGGGGATTTTATTGAATCCAATGGTGAAGTTATTAAGACCCAAGCAGGTGAGATCACAG
>CAYWKL010000068.1:0-3839 GCA_964459095.1 uncultured Gammaproteobacteria bacterium | reverse complement strand
TATAACTTTTACAGATCCATTTAATACTTATGTCCCAGGGGAAATAAACATTCCATCTAATCCTTAAGTATTTACAACACCACCCAGCCTCTTAGGTCTTTTTTGGTAACCTTAATAGGTGAGGTTATAAATTGCTCAACCTCCATAAGAAAAATTAATGTTAAAAATTTTGAACTTTTTTTAATTTCTCCAACCAATTTATACTCTTTTTTTAAGGCATCCCAATCTGTTTCATCTAGATTTTCTATGGAAATAACCTTTTTTACCTTAAATTGCCCAACTAAATCCTGCCCTGGAGGCTTCATATATACTAAATCTCCTTTAAAAACTTGTCCAAAAGGAGAAATCCTTTTTTTGGAAAACCTTGCATCAATAGTTTTCTCTCCAGAAAAAATCTGCTCAATCTCCTCTTTACTAAAAATAGCTAAGTGCTTTTTCATGATCACATGCACTATACACCCTGCAAAACTTAGGTTCAATATGATATGATTCACTCTTAGAATGAATGAAAACTCACAAACTAAAGATAGAAGTTTTCTTGCTAATCGCAATAAAGCATTTGACTTTTTAAGGGAAGTTCAGGTAGAATTATCTAAAGTTGTCTGGCCCACAAGGGATCAGACTGTAAAGCTTACGATAATTGTACTAATTACAATTTTAATCGTAGGCTTTTTTTTAGGTGGTTTAGACCTAATTTTAAACAGAATGCTTAATTTATTACTAGGAAGATGAAAGACGACAATAATCAGACAACAGATGAAGGTGTCATTCCCTCGAAAGAGGGAATCCAGATCCGTCCCCGCGAAGGCGGGGATCAAGCCGGGGATGACAATCAAGTCAGCAAACCTCAGGCAGAAAAAACCGATGAATCAGACAAAGACAAAACAGATCCAGTAATTGATGATATAGCTCCATCTAACCCAAATGAGAAGTGGTACGTAGTTCACACCTACTCTGGCCATGAGAATAAAGTAGCAGAAGCTCTAAACCAAAGAGTTGAATCAGAGCATTTGGAGCATAAAATTTTAGATATTTTAGTCCCAACTCAGGATAAAATAGAAATAAAGGCTGGAAAAAAAGCTACTGTTAAGGAAAAAATTTTCCCTGGATATATTTTGGTAAAAATGGTTTTAGATGATAATTCCTGGCTTGCTGTTAGAACCACTCAAGGGGTGACTAGCTTTGTGGGAATTGGAAATAAACCTACACCTATTCCTGAGGCTGAGGTTAAAACTATAGTTAAATTCATGAGCCAGGGAGCAACCTCAACCTTTAAAGATGTTTATTCTATAAATGACACAATCAAAATTATTGATGGCCCATTCTCTGATTTTATAGGAAAAGTAGACACAGTAGATAAGGAGAAAGGGAAAGTAAGAGTACTTGTATCCATATTCGGTCGGGAGACCCCAGTGGAGCTTGATTTTCTGCAGGTTCAGAAGTTATGAGTACGGAGAGATGAGTAATGGAGTTCAACTTTGAGAAGCTTCTAGTATATAAACGAGCCTTAGAGTTTTCCTTTACAATTCTGACCGTTACTAAGAGTTGGCCAAGGGAATATTTATTTGACTTAATTAGTCAGCTTAGAAGAGCTTCACTGTCTATACCTTTAAATATTGCAGAAGGAAGCGGTAGAAGTAAGAAGGACTTTCGAAGATTTTTAGATATTGCAAGAAGTTCGTGCTTAGAATGTGTCGCTATAGTAGAGATTGCACAAAAAATGAATTTATTAGATAATAAGCAACATGAAATTTGGTATAAGGAGTTGCTTGAGTTAGCAAAAATGATCAGTGGTTTGAAAAAATCTCTGAACTCCTAACTCATCACTCATAACTAACGCATATGCCAGTAAAAAAAATTAAGACTTATATAAAACTTAACATTCCTGCCGGAAGTGCTACTGCAGCTCCTCCTGTGGGACCAGCGCTAGGCCAACATGGTCTACCTATAATGGACTTTGTTAAAGCCTTTAATGAAAGAACTAAAGAAAAAACTGGTAATATTTTACCAGTTGTAATAACTGTTTTTGATGATAGGACTTTTAAGTTTATAACAAAGGAGCCTCCTGTTGCTGAAATGATTAAAAAAGCTCTTAATTTGGAAAAAGGGGCTGGAAAAGCTGGACATGAATCCCCAGGAACTTTATCTAAGGCTCAAGTTGAAGAGATTGCTAAAGCCAAAATGCCTGATTTAAATGCAAATGATGTTGAGGGAGCAATGAGAATTGTGGAAGGAACAGCAAGATCAATGGGAGTAAAAGTGACAGCATAAGTTATGCTGTCATCCTGAAGCGAAGCTGAAGGATCTTAAAGATTTTGAGTCTTGAGATTTCTCGCTGGCGCTTCGAAATAACTAAATATCATGGGAAGAACAAAAACAAAAATTATTGATGACAGTTTACCAGAAGAAGAGGTCAAAAAAAGCTCAGATAAGCCTTCGACAAATCAGGCCAAGAAGGGTACAACTGACACTCTTCTTGAATCTCTAAAAGAGGAACTTGGGATTGTTGAGGAAAGACCAGAACCCTCCGCCGCTAAAACTATGGAGGGCAAAGAAGAAAAAGAGGCAAAGCCTAAAAAAACCCTAAAACCTGGAAAAGTTAAATATAGAAGTAAAAAGTACCAGGAAGCTACCAAGGATTTAGATAAAACCAAGAGATACTCTTTAAATGAAGCACTAGATTTAGTTCAAAAAACTTCTTACACAGATTTTAAAGGAACAGTTGAAGTTCACATTAATACAAATATCAAAAATATCCGAGGGTTGGTGTCACTTCCCTTTGTTACTGGTAAAAAATTGACCATTTTGGCCTTTGGTCCTTCGACAGGCTCAAGACAAGTAAAAGAATTGGAAGATATGGGTGTTATAGTAGGGGATGAGGTAACACTTGAAGAGATAGAAAAAGGAAAAATTAATTTTGATGTGTTAGTTACAACTCCGCAGTGGATGAGTAAGCTTGCTAAAGTAGCCAAAGTTTTGGGTCCAAGGGGTTTAATGCCAAGCCCTAAAAATGGTACAATAACAGAAGACCTTAAAAAAGCTGTTACAGAGCTCCAAGGAGGAAAGATTGAATACAAAACTGAGAAAGATCAACTAGTTATCCACCTAGGTATTGGAAAAGTAAACCAGCCAGTTGATGAAATTTCCCAAAATATAAAAGTCTTATTTAATGCTATTGGCAAAACAAAGGTAAAAAAATTAACTCTTTCACCCACCATGGGGCCAGGAATTAAGGTAGAGCTAGGCAGTATATAGTATTTAGTTTTCTACGCCACCTCGGGGGTGTACAAAGTTTAGTCGCCCTCCAGGAGTTCATGTTTAATTAACTCCAAAGTTTTTGCATAGTCTTGATGATCTAAAACAAACTTCTCATATGCTTGAGGTGAAGAAAAAAAAGTTAGAATTTCATCCTTTTCAACACTGGAAGTATTATTATCACCTACAAAATATTGATAAGAAGACCAGGGATAGTCATTTAAGTTTGTTACTAACCCGGAAACATAGGGGTTAAGGTGAATATATCTTGACAGATGTACTAATTGTTCATCGTTAGCAATCTGAACCGCCCTAAAAACTCCTTGGAAAAGAGGACCCACTCTCTTGTATTTAGTATTAAAATATTTTGTGTAGCTATTACTTATTTTACCCACAAATTCCGAAATTCCATTATCTTCTTTTTGCCTTAAAAGCAAATGAAAATGGTTAGGCATAAAACAGTAGGCAACTATATTAACTATTTTATCTGTCTTAAAGTCTCTGCGTATATCAGGATTAAATCTAGAGAAACGGGGTTTTGGTCCAACAAATTGGTAATATATCAGTGTCTTTAAAAACCTAGA
>CAYWKL010000067.1:0-3897 GCA_964459095.1 uncultured Gammaproteobacteria bacterium | reverse complement strand
AATTTTTCTTTTCCTTAATATTTACTATTCCTATTGTTGCCTATTCACCTTTGGGTCAAAATGTTTTAAAAATATCCCTCCCCAGTCCAATACCAATACCTTGGCTGCTATTTTTATTAACCACGCCTGTCTTTTTCTATGGGGGATGGATATTTTTATATTCAAGCTATAAAGCGCTAAAGGGTCGGACCCTAAACATGGCAGTGTTAATAGCTGTTGGCATAACTGCTGCATATGGATTTTCTATCTTACTTACCCTTTTAGGGAATAATGATTCATATTATGAAGCTGCAGCAATGCTTATTACATTTGTTTTGTTTGGACACTGGATGGAAATGAAAAGTAGACGAGGGACAACAGATGCCCTCCAAGCTTTATTTAATCTTGTACCTCCTCAAGCAAGAGTTTTGAGGAATGGAAAAGAAGAAATGGTACCAACCTCTGAAGTAAAAATAGGAGGCATTCTTGTGCTTAAACCTGGTGACAAAGTGCCTGTTGATGGAGAGATTTTAGAGGGAGAAACATCAATAGATGAGTCACTGGTTACAGGGGAGTCAATCCCAGTTGTTAAAAAAATAGGTGATCAAGTAATTGGTGGATCAATAAATACCACAGGTTCTGTAAAGTTTAAGGCAACAAAAGTCGGAGAAGATACAACACTTGCTCAAATTGTCAAAATGGTAGAAATTGCTCAAAATTCCAAAGCTCCTGGACAAAGATTGGCAGACAAGTTTGCTCAATATTTGGTAATAGTAGCAATTGGTGGGGGACTGCTAACTTTTGCTTTCTGGTTTTTGCTCTCAGGAGAGCCTTTAATCTTTGCTCTCACTTTTGCTATTTCAACAGTAGTTATTGCTTGCCCTGATGCACTAGGTTTAGCCACTCCAACAGCTGTAGCAGTAGGAACTGGTCTTGGTGCAAAACACAATATTTTAATTAAAGATGCTCCAACCTTAGAGCAGGTTTCCAAAATTCAAGCTGTAGTTTTAGATAAAACTGGCACCTTAACAGAGGGCAAACCACAAATTGTTGATATAGGAGTAATCTCAGGGTACTCGGAAAACGAGGTATTGCAACTAGTGGGTGCTGCTGAAACCAAATCCTCCCATCCTTTGGCAAATGCAATATTAGAGGAGATAAAGATGAGGAAATTAGAAATTCCAAACAAAGTGGAAAAGTTTGAGAATCTCTCAGGATTGGGTGTGAAGGCTGTAGTGAATTCTAAAAAAGTCTTAGTAGGAACTTTAAAATTAATGAAAGATAACAATATAGAGGTAAGTGTTGATTTGCAATCTAAGATAAATAAATTTTTAGAACAGGGTGAAACTATTATGATTTTGGCGGTAGAGGGTGAGGCTGTAGCAGTACTTGGTGCAGAGGACCCAATTAAACCAACAGCTAAAAAAGCTGTGGAGAAACTAACTGAGCTGGGAATAGAGGTGGCTATGATTACAGGGGATAATCAAGCAACAGCAGATATAGTTGCCAAAAAGTTAGGAATCCAGAGAGTTTTTGCAGAGGTTATGCCACAAGATAAAGCTTTGTATGTTAAAAAGCTTCAAGAGGAAAATAAGTTTGTAGCAATGGTTGGAGATGGAGTTAATGATGCGCCGGCTCTGGCTCAAGCAGATATTGGTATAGCAATTGGAGCTGGGACAGATGTTGCAATAGAAACAGCTAAAGTAGTTTTAATGAGATCAGACCCTGCAGATGTTTTAAGAGCAATTAAATTATCTAGAGCAACAGTTGTAAAAATGAAACAAAATCTCTTTTGGGCATCAATTTATAATTTACTCGCCATTCCTATTGCAGCAGGGATTTTGTATCCCCAATTTGGCATATCTCTTAAACCTGAAATCGCAGCTTTACTTATGAGTTTGTCCTCAATTATTGTTGCCACTAATGCGGTACTGCTTAAACGAACGGAAAAAGATCTTGTAAAAATTTAAAATAATTGTAATTATTTATTAATGATTAGAAAAATAAAGGGAGGGTATCGTGTACTTTCTGAAAAAGGAAGGAATATGGGGACTTACAAGGCTAAAGAGGAGGCAAAAAAGCGTCTTCGTCAAATTGAGTTCTTCAAACACCCTCAATAAATGAGTGGCAAAAAAGTCTTACCAGTTTTGTTTGCAACGCTTCTTTTTGATTCCATTGGTTTTGGGATTGTTTTTCCAATTATCCCAATTATTTTTACAGACTCAAATTCTCCTTCTTTTATTCTCCATGGGTACAACCAGAGTTCTCAATTTTTAATTGCTGGCGCAATAACTGCTATTTTTGGGTTCCATTTATTGCAGGAGGGATTTTAGTTTTATCCTCATGGGCAGTGCTTTTTTTGAAAAAATCTATATTGACAAAGAAAAAATTAAAGCACATTATTTAGTTAATGGCTACAAATTCAAACCCACTAGGGTCCTTAGAGGAAACACTTGATTTATATTTTGGCAAGAAGGCTCCGGGATTACCTGAAGGAGTTAAAGGATTCATAGTTATGATCGCTCCCTGGTTGGTTTTAATTTCAGTAATACTTAGTATTCCTGCACTTTTGGCTCTTTTAGGCATAAGCTCTCTTGTAATGCCAATGTATGGGATGATGGGGTATGGATACTTTGGTGGAGGGGCTATGTGGAGTGTATCAATGGTTCTTTTAGCAGTTACAGTTGTTTTAGAGGCCTTGGCAATAACTGGTCTTTTTAAAAAAACTAAATCAGGATGGAACTTAATTTTTTACTCAGTTTTAGTAAGTCTTATTTCTAATTTAATTACGCTAAATTTGCTTGGATTTTTGATAGGAGGTTTAATATCTTTTTATTTACTCTTCCAAATCAGAAGCTATTATCATTAAAGTCTTAAAAATAATTTTCAAACCCCAGGCTGTCTAACCTTAGAACCAATTGGAGGTTAATCCCAACTAGCTAAAATTACCTAAAAGGTATAAAATTTGCCAATTTTATCTAACTCCTTAGCCTCAAAAACATCAAAAAATCCGCAGGTGTCAATACAGTTCCACCCCAAGGGTGAGACTTTAGTCCTCTTCAAGAATGCTAAAAGATCCCGAGGTGTAGCTACAGTTCCACCCCGGGGGTGTACATTATTATAAGGAAAGAAATCCCAAAGTTTGTTATACTAGCAATGTTATGAAAGCTGCACAGTTTACAGATTATGGTGGACCAGAAGTTATAGAGATAAATGAGGTGCAAAAACCCACTCCTGCAAATAGCCAGATTTTAATAGAGGTTCACGGCGCAACCATCAACCCCTTTGATTACAAGCTAAGACGTGGGTATATGAAAGATAGTATGCCCCTTAAGCTTCCTTTAACCATTGGTGGTAATTTCTCAGGGATTGTTGTGGAGGTGGGAAGTAAGGTTACTAATTTTAAAGTTGGGGACGGCGTGTTTGGGGAGTCTTATGCATTTGGAGGGGGATCTGGAGCAATTGCTGAGTATGCAGTTGCCAGTGTTGAAAATATTGCCATTAAACCAAGGAATATAAATCATATTAAGGCAGGGTCACTGCCTTTGGTTGGAGCAAGTGCCATTCAAGCTTTGGAGCAGCATATTAATTTAAAAGATGGGCAAAAAATATTAATTCATGGAGGCGCAGGAGGAATTGGCAGTATCGCTATTCAGCTTGCAAAATATCTAGGAGCATATATTGTAACAACAGTCAGTGGTGAAGAGGCGGAGTTTGTCAAAAGTTTAGGTGCAGATGAAGTGATTGATTATCAAAAAGAAAAGTTTGAAGAAAATCCGCCAGCTGGCGGATTTGACGCTGTTTTTGATACAGTAGGAGGAGATACTTTAGATAGGTCTTTTAAAGTTCTAAAAAAGGGTGGGGTATTGGTTTCTATGTTGGGTGAACCCAGTAAAGAGCTTGCACTAAAGTATGGGG
>CAYWKL010000066.1:0-4044 GCA_964459095.1 uncultured Gammaproteobacteria bacterium | reverse complement strand
ACTTAAAAGCTTCAGATAATTTTAAAGCTTTGCAGGATGAGATTTCTGATACAGAAACAAAGGTTGCAGCATCAAGACAATTTTATAATACAAATGTTTTGGATTTAAACAATTCTTTGGAAACAGTCCCTTCTTCTTTTGTAGGATCTATGTTTGGATTTAAAAAAGAAGAATTCTTTAAAGCTAGCGATGAAGAGAAAAAAGACATAGAAGTTAAATTTTAATCTCCTAATTTTGTGAAATCTCAACTTAAAGTTACTGTTAAAAAATCTCCCTTTGGTGGTAAAGGTGGAAAAGGTGTTTTTGCAAAGGAAAATATTAGAAAAGGGGAAATAATAGAAGTAGCTCCAATTATTATTCTAGAGCATGAGGAATTAATAGATACAATATGGAATACTCTTTTTGATTATTATTTTTGGCTGGATGATTTTGTAGTTTTAAGCTTAGGATACGGATCCTTATATAACCACTCAGATACTTCTAATGCAAAATACTCGATAGACAAGAATAAAAAAGAAATTAAATTTATGGCTATTAAGGATATTAAAAAAGGTGAGGAGATATTTTTTAACTATAGAGGTAACTCAAATAGTAAAACTCGTTTGTGGTTTGAAGAGAAAAAGTGATAAAATTGCCACACAATGGCAACTATTAATACTGCTTGGGATCATGTAAGTGGAAATATCTTTAAAACATGGTTGATCATGTTTTTCTTTTCCATCTTTTTTGTAGGGGTTATCTATATTATTGGCCAAGGTTTAGGGTTTGGTGAGTTCGGGGGACTGGGTTTGGTTGGAATAGCTTTAATAATGGCTGGGATAATGAATTTCATTTCCTACTATTTCTCAGATAAAATTGTTTTAGGGATTTCTGGTGCAAAACAAATCCAAAAGTCTGATAATCCTGAACTTTTTAGATTAGTAGAAAATTTAACTATTGCAGCAGGGTTACCTATGCCTAAAGTTTATATACTAAATGACACAGCTACTAATGCTTTTGCTACTGGTAGAGATCCAAAACACGCGGCTATTGCTTTTACAACAGGAATTCTAGAAAAACTGAGTAAACAGGAATTAGAAGGTGTGGCAGCACATGAGTTATCTCATGTAGGTAACAGGGACACCTTAGTTATGACTGTTGTTTCAGTCTTAGTAGGAACTATTGCGCTAGCTTCGGATTTTTTCTTAAGAAGCATGTTTTATTCAAGTAGAGATAACAATAATGATAATAAAGGTCAAGCTGTATTTATGATTATAGCCTTAATTGCTGCAATACTCGCCCCAATTATTGCAACTTTAATTCAACTTGCAGTCTCAAGAAGAAGGGAGTATTTAGCAGATGCTTCAGGTATAATATTAACAAGGCATCCTCAAGCTTTAGCAGATGCTTTAGTTAAAATTTCAAGTGACAAGGAACCTCTTGAGGCTGCAAATAGAGGTACAGCCCATCTTTACATAGTAAATCCATTCAAAGGGAAAGAAGTAGGGGAATTTTTTGCAGGGCTTTTTAATACCCATCCTCCAATTAAAGATAGAGTTAATGCCCTAATGCAAATGCAGGGGAAAGTATAATTAAAATGACTCTTAACACCTGCTAATTTCTGCAGTATAATCCACGCATGTTGACAAAAGATCAGGTAAAACATGTTGCAAAGTTAGCTAATCTACCACTAACCGAAGATGAAATTGAGAAATATTCAAAGCAGCTTTCTAAAATTTTGGACTATATAGAAAGTTTAAACAAAGTTAATACTGAAAACGTAGAACCAACTTTTAATACTACAGGTTTAGAAAATATTATGTCCGAAGATAAAGTGAGTAACTCTCTTACTCAGGAAGAATCATTATCAAATGCCTCTAAAAAAGATAAAGGATTTTTTGTAACAAAAGGAGTTTTTAATGAATAATCCTACCTCCTGGACTTTAGTCAAAACAATTGATGCCTTAAAAAAGGGTGAAATTTCTGAAAAAGAACTGAATGATCAATATTTCAATAAAATTAATGTTCTAAATTCAAAGCTAAATATTTATTTGTCCTTTAAAAAAAATATTTCAGGAATTCCAGCAGCCATTAAAGATATAATTGTTACCAAGGATATAGGAACAACCGCAGGCTCTAAGATATTGAGTAATTTTATTCCTCCTTATAATGCCACAGTGATAGATCGGTTATTAGAACATCGAGTTTCGGTAATTGGCAAGACAAATCAGGATGAATTTGCTATGGGCTCATCAGGTGAAAATTCAGCTTATGGACCTACAAAAAACCCATGGAACATAAAAAAAGTTCCAGGGGGTTCTTCTTCAGGGTCAGCAGCAGCTGTTGCATCTGATCTTTGTGTTTTTGCTTTAGGCACGGATACTGGTGGTTCTATTAGGCAACCTGCTTCGCTTTGTGGGGTAGTTGGTCTAAAACCTAGTTATGGAAGAGTTTCAAGATACGGCGCAATAGCCATGGCTTCATCTCTTGATCAAATCGGACCTATAACAAAGACAGTTGGGGATGCTAAGTTAGTTTTAGAGTGGATCTCTGGGCCGGATGGGTTTGATTCAAACTGTCATCATGAAAAGTTTGTGCAGACACCTTCGAGGTGGGAAGCTAAACTAAAAAATATCAAAGTTGGGGTTCCTAGAGAATATTTTGGAGAAGGATTAAATAAGGGTGTTGAAAAAGTAATTAAAGACGCTATTAAAAAACTAGAAGAGTTAGGTGCGGAAGTCATTGAAGTCAGTTTGCCGCATACAGAGTATGCCATATCAGTTTATTACATTGTGATGGCATCTGAAGTCTCATCAAACTTAGCTAAGTTTGATGGGATTAGGTTTGGATCAGATAGGCGTGATTTCGGTGAGGAGCCAAAAAGAAGAATAATGTTGGGCACTTATGCGCTGTCAGCTGGATATTTTGATGATTATTTTATAAAAGCCGCAAAGGTGAGGACACTAATAAAAAGAGACTTTGAAAAGGCTTTTAAAAAGTGTGATGTAATTGTAGGTCCTGTATCGCCAACTGTTGCCTGGGATTTAGGAGCAAAAATCACAGATCCACTTGCTATGTATCTATCAGATGTTTATACAGTTCCTGCATCTTTAGCAGGAATCCCAGGGCTTTCTATTCCTTGTGGCTTTTCAGATGGTTTACCTGTAGGACTTCAGATTTTAGGCAAATACATGGATGAGGAAACTATCTTTAATGTTGGGGAGATTTATGAGAAGGCAACAAAGTGGAAGGACTATAAACCCAAAATATGACAGTTCTTGAAAGACTAATAAGAAGAAGGCCTTTGGGGGAGACTCTTTGGAGTGTAGATTATCTTGAGAGAATTTTAATAGATAACCAAAAAAGCGCTAGTGTTCAGAGCAGTGAGGTTATTGAATGGATAGATGCTGCTTTAAGTTTAGTTAGCAGGGCAAATTGCCCAATTCCAGTTTTTTCTAGAATAATTCAAAGAGGAGAAAGTTTAAATAATCTTAGAGTTTTCTCAATAGATCCAGAAAACGAGGGAGAAATAGTGCTTGCGCAAAATGTTAGAAGGATTCTACAAGAAACATTTAAGTTTGATGAGGGAAACTCCATAGAAAGGATTAATAGATTCTTAGATGATTTGTCCATGAGTAAATAAAAATGAGAAGCTACGAACCTGTTATTGGACTTGAAGTCCATGTAGAACTTAATACTAAATCTAAAATGTTTTGCAGGTGCTCCGGCGATTATTTTGGGAAAGAGCCAAACAGCCAAACTTGTCCTATTTGTTTGGGGCTTCCTGGATCTTTACCTTATATTAATAAAGAAGCCATAGAAAAATGTATAAAAATAGGATTGGCCCTTGGTTGTAAAGTTAACAATAAATCCCTTTTTGAGAGAAAAAATTATTTTTACCCGGATTTGCCAAAAGGTTATCAAATTTCACAATACCGATGGCCACTTTGCATTAATGGCTCCATGGAAGTTGAGGACAAAAATGGAAATGTAACTGCAATCAGAATAAACAGGGTGCACCAAGAAGAGGACACGGGAAAATTATCACACCCCGGGGGTGTAACA
>CAYWKL010000065.1:0-4097 GCA_964459095.1 uncultured Gammaproteobacteria bacterium | reverse complement strand
TTTGGGCATTTTCTAAAACCTCTTTAAGTATTTTACCAGAAGCTACAACTTTATTGCTGCCTGCTCCCTCAAGCGCTACCCACTTACCTTTATAATCTCTGTAAACTTTTTTCATATCAAGTGCCTTCATAAGGATATTATACTCTATTGAAAGCAGGTATAAAACCCGAATTATACAATTTACGTTTTTGTTTACAAAAAGGAAAGCTTCGCTTACAATTCTTAAGATGTCTTCAGTAACTTCTGCAATAATTTTAGCCGGTGGAAAAGGGGAAAGGTTAAGGCCCTTTACAAATGACCGCCCTAAGCCAATGGTGGAGATAAACAGCAGGCCTATTTTTGAATACCAGCTTCTCCAGCTTAAAGCCGCAGGTATAAAAGATGTTGCTTTTGCTTGCAGTTATCACAAAGAAACTTTAATGGAATATGTTGGCAATGGCCAAAAGTATGCGCTAAATGTTATCTACTCAATAGAAGAAGAACCTCTTGGAAGAGGGGGAGGAATTAAAAAAGCCATGGGATTGCTTGCGGAAAATTGGGAGAATTGTTTAGTAGCAAATGGGGATAACCTTTGGAGAATAGAT
Organism: uncultured Gammaproteobacteria bacterium; assembly: GCA_964459095.1. Classification (GTDB taxonomy): domain Bacteria; phylum Patescibacteriota; class Microgenomatia; order Daviesbacterales; family UBA10151; genus CAYWKL01. The sequence continues at coordinate 3,513 of CAYWKL010000065.1, read as the reverse complement.
GTTGATGCCCTGATCAAACAACACATGGATAAAAAAGCAATTGCAACAATTGTTGTGGTCCCTTTAAAAAGCCCTTATGGAATAGTAGAATTTGATGAAAAGCAGGAGATTTTAGGCTTTAGGGAAAAGCCGATCCTGCCACATTGGGTAAATGCTGGTGTATATATTTTTTCAAAGGAAATTTTTGAATTATTACCAGATATAGGGGATCATGAGATAGAAACTTTTCCTAAACTTCCTAAGGATAGATTTTTTGTTTTTAAGTCTGAGGATTACTGGAGAGGGGTGGATACTGTTAAAGATTTAACAGAAGCAGAAAAAGAAGTCCAAGAAGTTTTTAAGGACTTAGCTTTTTAGATAGGGTTTGTCTAAATTACTTCATCAACTTGTATGCGCTGTAGGCTAAATATCCAGCTAACGCTACTCCAACTACACTTAGCCATGAGGGAATGGCCCAACCTGCCATAACCATCTGGGCACCAGTCAGTAATCTCCAAAGATGTGCTAAAGCAGCAACTGTAAAAACTAAACCTGCTACTTGATTAAAAGTTTTTTGATTCAAATTAATCACCTCCTAATTTTGGTGTACATCTTTTTAGGATAAAAAGCAATAACAGGGTGGATTTCAGCAGTACTTGATGATAAAATTCGCGAGTACATTAACATTCCTCGATAGCTCAATGGTAGAGCGGCTCGCTGTAGAATCAAATTCGTACCACGATCTCTATTAATAAATAATTGACAGTACTTAGTTCGAATTGTAATAATATCAATATGGGTTACGTGGGTAAGTTAGAAGAAAAACTAAGAGCTCAAGAATTGCGAAGACAAGGTTTATCTTATGGTGTAATTATCCAACAAATTCATGTATCAAAAGATACTATTAGTAGATGGTGTCGAGATATTAAGCTCACACAGAAACAAAAAAACAGACTTCTGGCAAATAAAATATTTGGTCAGAAAAAGGGTTCAATTATAGCTGCTGATAATAAAAGAAAGGCAAGATTAATTAGGATAAAAGCCATTTTTAAAGATGCAAAGAAAGAACTAGGAAGATTGTCCAAGCGCGACCGTTTCATAGCCGGAATAGCACTTTATTCGGGTGAAGGTTATAAAAACGACGGTAAGGGAGGCTTTGCAAATTCTGATCCTATACTAATTAAATTTATGACAGTATGGTTCCAGGAATTTTGCCACCTCCCCTTATCAAAATTACGAGGAGCTATATGGCTACATGAAGGTCTTGATGAGATAGCCGCCAAGAATTTTTGGTCAGACCTTAGTGGCATTCCCAAAGAGCAATTTCATAAAACATATATAGCGAAAGATAAAAAGGACAGCAAAAAAATAAGGAAGAATATTCATAAATATGGGGTTTTCGCGATCCGTTTTAGCGATAGCGATAAACAACGACGAATAATGGGTTGGATTTCAGCCTTAGTAGGTGGTAAAATACCGCAGGTACGTTGACATTCCTCGATAGCTCAATGGTAGAGCGGCTCCCTGTCAAAAGGCAGCCTTTAATAGAAATATTAATTGAAAAATCAGGCTAATTCGGGGGAACCCTAGAGGGCAATCCCGAGCTAAATCTATATTCAAATATAAATATAGTAAATGTGTAGAGACTATATACCTGAGTTCCTTTAAAGGAATATTAGATAGTCCAGTCCTTTGGTAACAGAGGGGTAACTGTAAGGAGAAGGTTCCTGGTTCGAGTCCAGGTCGAGGAGCATAGACTTCGTTATCTTAACCTAAGAACTCTTTTGTTCTCAAAGTTCCAACTTGACTCTAGATAAATCGAAACTATATCATTTGTATGTATATGCAAATGAGAAGGCTTGAAGCTCTGAAAAGGGAAGTTCAGGACAACTCTAAAATAGAAGCTTGTGCAATAAGGTTTGGTACCACAGGGGATCTTACCAGAATGAAAATTTGTTATCTTCTTTGTCATTATCCTCAGCTTTCAGTCTCCGAGATTGCCAAGATAATTGACGCACCCATCTCTACTGTTTCTCACAGCTTAAAGAAGCTAAAGTCCATTCAACTAGTTGAAAATCGCCGTCAAGCCAAGGAAAATCTATATTCATTAACCAACAGTAAATTTGCATTGATTGTTAAAGAGCAGCTACTTTCTGAATATGATTAAGAAAATATTATTATTGGGTTTTATTATCTTGGTAGGTGGTTACCTTTACTACTTGAGTAACAAGCCAGTCTTTAACTTTTCTCAAGAACCCCCAACTAACTTAAAAATAAATGTCAGTGAAGCTGTAGCCTCTAAATTTGAGTACTTGTCCAAGAATGGCAATTCTTCTTGTTCTGCCTCATTTAAAGACTCAATTCCCAATATGGCAGATAATGAGAGACTGCGTGGCTCCTGTTGTAGCCCAATGAGTCTTCATAGGTACAGTGAACAGGTTGAAGGTATCAAGAAATATGCAAACATCGCAGAGGTTCCACAAGATCCGTATGATATCGAAGCGGGACTGGCCAAGAAACTTTTGGCATATTATGACGAGCCATTAACGCCTGATGAGCAAAAAGCTTATGACTTTGCAATGCAAAACTCAAGTGAAAAAGGCCCTTGTTGTTGCAAATGCTGGAGATGGTATGTTTATGGTGGATTAGGTAAATACCTCATAAAAAATTACAAGTTCACAGGCAAGCAAGTCACAGATGTTTGGAATTTATCTGATGGTTGTGGAGGAGATAGTGAACATCACCATGCATAAATTGAAGCTGAAGAAAAAGACAAAAAATCAAATTCTGACAGCCGTATTTTACGGGGCAATAGGTCTAGTTGCCTCTTTGGCACTGTTCTTAGTCTTCTATTGGAGCTTATCTCTTAATTCTAGCATCTATAGCCTTATAAATAACACAAAAAGTGAACCTGTTTACTTAGCGCTTTATATACTTCTTACTTTTGGTACGATAATTCTTTTTGGTATCAACATTCCGCTTCTTATTTATAGATGGAGGAAATATGGGTTTCCCAAATTGCAATCTCAGGGAAGTACCTTCTTTGGGTCAATTGTGGGTATAGCTGCATCAGCTTGTCCCGTTTGTGGATCGCTTCTTCTTTCAATAGTAGGAATTACAGGGGGTCTAGCTGCCTTTCCTTTACAAGGACTTGAATTAAAAGCTCTGTCGTTTGGCCTCATGGCACTGCCTGTTGTCCTTACTGGTCGTGAACTATTAAGATTTAATAAAGGTGGGGAGACATGCCCTCTTCCTCAAGATACATCATTTAGAGAAAAAGACAAGCCAGTCTTGATAGGTACCCTCTTAACGCTTTTACTGCTTATATTTGTTGGTTGGAATATGCTCAAAGCAGACCCAATTTTTTATGGATGAATACGACTTAATCATTATTGGCGGTGGAGCAGGAGCATTTGCAGCAGCCATCAAAGGGAATGAATTAAAAGCCAAAACATTGATGGTCAATCATGGTCTACCTCTAGGTGGAACTTGTGTCAATGTTGGTTGTGTGCCTTCAAAAAATCTACTACGGGC
>CAYWKL010000064.1:0-4253 GCA_964459095.1 uncultured Gammaproteobacteria bacterium | reverse complement strand
CCGTGTTTTCTCCTCCTTTTTGTTGTTTCCTGAAAAGGCAAAAATTCCTCTGACTCAGGATTATATGCCAAGGCTTCTGAATCAAAAATTGCAGAGTGGGCTTTAACTTGTTCTAAAACACCTTTAATAATATCCGGAAACATGTGTGTAGTTTCCTCCAAATTCCTTGAAAAAAGTCTTACCTCTTTACCTTTTTTGTGAATTTGTACTCTAAATCCATCATATTTATATTGGATATGAGCACGGCCCTCAAATTTTTCTAAAATCTTCTCAGCTGTAGGTAATCTTTCTGCTAACTGAGACCTTAAAGGTATTCCAACTTGTACTTTTAGATCTTTAACCCCTTTTAATCCTTTTTCCCAAAGTGTTTCTCCTATTAACCCCAAATCAGAAACCCTATTATATGCTCCCTCAAGTAATTTTCTTTTTGATCTATCACCAAGTTTTAGTTTTGCAAAACTATCTAGAATAGTTGGGTCCCCTATTCCTAAGCGGGATGTTCCTAAAGGCACCCTTACTAAATGTTTTGCCTCTATTGGACTTGATTTTTTTAGAAGTTGCGTTAAGGCTGAAATTCTATTTTCAACTGTTCCTTCACCTGAAAATTTCGCAATTTTTAAAAGAGCATCAAAAACTTCTGTAACTGTCATCCCGGACTTGCCCGCCCTGAGCGAGGCCGAAGGGTTCCGGGATCCATGAGCTTTTAATGAAAATTCTTCTGCTACTATCCCTAAATCCCCTGCTCTTCCATACTTTTCTAAAACCTCTTCCCTTTCTACCCCATATGCTCTAGCTATAGCAGCAGCAACCGACCTTTCTGCCATCCCTATCTCAACTGCCTCATAAAAAGGTCCGACCCTTCCTTGTAGTAAGTAACACACTTTTGCTACCTCGTTAGCTTTAACTTCTTTAAATAAATCTACCAAAATATCAATCAAAGCTAGTCTAGAAGAAGTTTTCTCAAGTTTTTCAAAAAATTCAGAAAGAGTCTTAAATGTCATTGAAGGAATTGTAATTGATTCAATATTTCTTGTAAAATGCCTTTATGCCTCCTAAGAACCCTGAAGACCAACCTAAACCTTTATCCAAAGAACAAGTAATAAAAAAGGGACATAGAATTATTGGTAAAGAAGGACATGTACAAGGGCCGCTACCAGGGTTTAACCCTGAACCATTTGATCCACATGAACAATTTGTATTTGAAGAAGCAAGGTATTTACAGGAGCAAGTTACAAGAGGCCGAATGACCCCTGAAGAAGCTGCAAGAAAAACAGCTGAGGCAACTTTAGAATCTGAGGAGGAACGTTATACTGATCCATTGACAGGACTTAAAAACAGAAGATTCTTCCAGGAATATATGGCCACTATTTTACCTTTAGCATCAAGAACAAACTCTGAGATTGCACTTTTACTCATAGATCTTGATCATTTTAAGAGGGTTAACGATTCATATGGTCACCCTAAAGGAGATGAATTATTGAAAAAAGTTGCCGATGCAATGAAGAAATCAATTCGTAAGTCAGATCTTACATTCAGGTTAGGCGGAGAGGAATTTGGAATTGTTTTAATGAACCAAAGTCCTATACGAAACCCCCAAGAGTTGATAGATAAGATTCGACTAGCAATTGAGACTAGCACTAAAGAACTTAAATGGTTAGAATGGTCCCAAACTGCAAGTATTGGTTTTGTAAGAACAAGTGATTTAAAAGATTTAAATGACCCAAGGGCGATAAGTGAGCTTCTTGATAAAGCAGATCAAGCCCTTTATGTCGCAAAAAATAATGGAAGAAATAAATCTGTTATTTATAACTCTTCTCTTGAAGGAACAAACTCAGGAAAATAAATTAACCTTTTAAAACATATGTCGCTTTTTTGGTTCCACCCATCTTTTTAACTAACCCCCTCTGTTTTAGAAATTTAAGTTCTCGCAGCACTGTATCATCTGAAAAATCTGGGAAAATTTTTCTAAAATCCTTGTTTTGCATACTTTTGTGTCTGTTTAAGTATTCCATTATCATCATTTGCCTCTCATTTAACTCCACTTGTTCCCCTAGTTTATCTTTAACTCTGGAGTCAACAGAAATTCTTCTTACTTTTTCTTTTATTTTATTAAACTCAATTGCCACACCTTTAGTAAAATACTCAAGCCAAGGTGTTAAATCCCTCTCGTGTACATCCATAACAAGCTGATTTGAAACAGCCTGAAGTGTAACATAATACTCCATTGGATTTTCATCAAAGTATTCTTCCAAAGAAAATAATTTCCTAATATCATATCCATCTAAAAACATCATTAAGGTGGCAGTTGCTCTTGCCACCCTTCCGTTTCCATCAACAAAAGGATGAACCCTTGCAATTTCGTAGTGAACAATACCAGCTTTAATGATCGGATGAAGGTCTTTTGTTTCATCTGAGTTTATCCAATTTATTAAATCCTCCATTAAATATGGAACCTCTGGTGCTGGAGGAGGAGTGTAGCTAATTTGACCAGTTTGTGAGTTTTTAATAACAACTTGCCTAATTCTAAATTTACCTAAAGCTTCAATGGGTACTATTTTTTCTGTTGTTAAGTTGTGAATTTTTAAAATAGTTTCTATATTTAGAATATATTTTTCACCCTGTCCCATTAAAGATGCAATTTCACCAATAAACTTTAAAACATTTCTATAATTTAGAACTTCTTGTATATCTCTATCCCTTGCTAAAACTTCTTTTCCATCTAAAACATCTTGGACTTCTTCCTCGCTTAGTTTATTTCCTTCCAAGTGAGTGCCATGATGAACAGTGCGCTCAAGAGCCTCTTTTCTAAATTTTGCTTCCCAGGCTGGAATTAATGGTGAGTTCATAATTACCTCACGGGAGGCATCAATAATGCCTATATTTTTTAAAATACCATTAGTAATCCTGTAACTTGCAACAAACATGATTAAAAATTCAAAACAACACACCCCTCCTCCAGAGGTCAAATGTCAAATGTCAAAATTGATTTAAGACTTTGCATTTCTTCTGTTAAATAATCTTACTATATAAAAAGCAGCTAATATCATTCCTAAAATTATATATGAATATTTTGTAATCAAAGGAAGTAATAAACTGCCAGAGAAAAAAAATACTAATCCCCAAAAACTCATCCAGAAAAAAACTGATATAGAACAAACTACTAAATACCTTAAAAAAGGGTATTTAATTGTTCCTGAGGCAGTTGCAACTATTGCTCCTGTTGCAGGATAAGAAAACCCAATAAAAAGGCCTTTTACTCCTAAGGAGTTTATATGATATTTTGCACTGTCAATAACTTTTTTTAATCCAAACTTTTCAAAGACATCGCTTAAACCATAAACTCCTAAAAAATAATCAATAGCATATCCAGTAATTCCTCCTATAGATGCAGTCAGAATAACTAAACTAAGTTCAATTTTTCCTGTACCTGCAAAGATAGCTCCAAGTGCCATTGCAACAACTCCTGGGACAAAAAAATTTATTAATATCAAACATTCCAGAAAAGCTGCTATTAAAATAATTTCATACCCATACCTTGCGTAAATGCTTTCAAAGCTTTTTATCAACTCATCCCCTGTTGGAACTACACCTCTAACTAAAAAAACAAAAATTATATAAGTTAAAAGTAAAAATAAAGGGAGTAAGGTATCGCTTTTAAAAATGTTTGAAAGAGTTTTTGAAATTACCATGCGTATAATTATTGCATATTTCCCGCAAATTTGCGCTTTTTGGTAGAATATACTTATCAATGGCAAAGAAACAGTCACAAAAAGAAAGAAGATTTCATGAAGAATTAATAGTTCAACTTATTGCACTCTCAACTGCTGGCTTTGGTTTTGTAGCGGCTTTAGCTTGGAATGAAGCTATAAAACAGTTTGTAACAGACTACCTTTCTCCTTATATTCCAGGATCAGGGTTTATTTCCTTGTTGATTTATGCTCTTTTAGTAACTTTACTTGGTGTTTTGGTTACTTTTCAGCTTTCTCGCCTAGCTTCCCGTTTTCAACATAAGTAAAGTTTGCATCTTTAAAGTTTTTCTTCAAAATAGAATTCATTTCCACTGAGGCTATTATTGTTTGCTGCAAGTTTGCCAAATCCACAACATGTTTTCTGTGAATGCTATCTAGCTCTGAAAAAATATCATCAAGTAAAAGTATTGGTCTTTTGCCTAATTTCTCCTCCACATATTCTAATTCTGAAAACTTTAAATCTAGCGTTGCAGTTCGCTGTTCTCCACGGGATCCAAACTTTGA
>CAYWKL010000063.1:0-4272 GCA_964459095.1 uncultured Gammaproteobacteria bacterium | reverse complement strand
AACAATGGGCCTTTTTCAGCTTGAGGGATCTGGAATGACCAAGTATTTAGTGGATCTTAAACCAACTAATATTTTTGACATTATGGCAATTATAGCTTTATACAGGCCAGGTCCTATGGGCAGCATTCCTGACTATATTGCAAGAAAACACGACCCTAAACTTATTAAATATTTTGACCCCAGAATGAAAGATTATATGAAGCAATCTCTTGGACTTTTGGTCTATCAGGAGGATGTTTTACTTACAGCCATAAATATTGCAGGCTATGATTGGTTGGAGGCTGATAAGTTCAGAAAAGCTATGGGTAAGAAAATTCCAGAGGAGATGGCAAAACAAAAAGACCATTTTGTAGAAGGGTGTATTAAAAATGGGATGAAGAAAGAAAGGGCTGAAGAGCTTTTCAGGTTGATAGAGCCTTTTGCTGCATATGGGTTTAACAAAGCCCATGCTGCCTCTTACGCAATGGTTGCTTATCAGACAGCATATATGAAAGCAAACTTTCCTGAGGAATTTATGGCTGCTGTTATGACTGCAGAATATGGTGACAGCGATAAAATCGCTCACGCCATTGAGGAAAGTAAAAGGATGGGGATTGTTGTTCTCCCACCAGACATTAATCTATCAGGTGTAGGATTTACCCTTGAGGTACTGTCAGAACTTTCTAAGGATGAGTTAAATCGTCAAATTACTGATGTAGAAGGAAAGTTAAAAGGAAGGCAGGGCATACGATTTGGTCTTTCTGCTATTAAAAATGTTGGTCTTTCTGCTATCGAATCAATTTTAAAAGCAAGAGCGGAAAAGCCTTTTGAGAGTCTTTATGATTTATGTTTGAGGGTTGACAACAGGCTTGTAAACAGAAAAACTTTAGAGAGTTTAATAAAAGCCGGGGCACTAGATTCTTTTGGGAAAAGATCAAGTCAGCTTTTAGGATTAGACCAATGCTTAGATGAGGCTCATAAGAAAAATAAAACTAAACTATCTGGACAGGGTTCATTATTTGATGGTCTTGAATCAGAAGAGTCTTCGGGATTTAAACTTCCTGAAGTTGATGAGCTAGATATAGATAAATTGTCATCGTTTGAAAAAGAATTGTTAGGTTTTTATCTGCATGAGCCGCCATTTATGCAAAGATTAGCTCAAGTTAAAAATTTTGTTCCCAATAAAATTTCAGACTTTACTGATGGGGATGTAACTTCTGTTGTTAAAATAGGAGGAGTTATATCAGAGGTAAAAAAAGTTGTTACAAAAAAAACCGGTAAAGAAATGGCTTTTGTAAAGATTTTTGATGGTAGTGGTGAAATTGAGTGTGTCAGTTTTCCTAAACAATTTTCTGAAAAAAAACACATTCTTGTTAATGAGGAAGTTGTCATTATTGAAGGAAAGCTAGATAAAAGAGAGGACTCCTTTTCTATTCTTATTGATGAAGTTGATATATTTGAATCAAACTCAGCTAACCAAGACTTTGAGGTTGAAGTGTCAATCCCTAAAGGAGCTGGTGGGGAACTCCTAAAAAAAATTAACTCAACTCTGCGGCAGTATCCTGGGAAAGCTAAAATTTCTATTTTAATTCCCTCTGGCAGTTCTTTTAGAAAAATGAATTTAAGTTTTACAGTTGAGCCTAACAGTGAATTTATGGAAAACATGGAAGAAATTTTAGGTCCAAACTTTGTAAAGTTGATCTAAACTTAAAAATCCTGTAAAATACTTTGAATGATTTCAGTTAACTTTAAGCAAAGCTTGCCTTCTGGTGAAGTTAAAGATAAAATTTTACACATTGGTGACTCAGTAAGGGTGAAAAACACTATAACAGAAGGGGATAAAACTAGAATTCAGGTCTTTGAAGGCATGCTTATTGCTTTTTCAGGTCGTGGTGAAAATAAAACTTTTACAGTAAGAAGAATTGGGGACAGAGGAGTGGGAGTTGAGAGAATTTGGCCACTTAATTCTAAATCAATAGTTGATATAGAAGTTAAGAAAAAAGCAGGAAAGGTAAGAAGATCCAAGCTTTATTATTTAAGAGAGTTAACTGGTAAATCTGCTGTTAGGGTTTAATCTTGTAGTAAGTATTAATATGACTCTGCCTACATTGCAAATAGAACAGTCCTTGTGGGACACTGGCTATAAACTAGTTTGCGGAATAGATGAGGTGGGAAGAGGCTCGTTTGCTGGACCTGTTGTGGCAGGTGCTGTTATTTTTTCCAAAGATTGTGTTATTCCAGATGGAATTGCTGACTCAAAATTACTAAGACCAAGACAAAGAGAGTACCTAACAAGGCAAATTAAAAAGATTGCACAATTTTACGCGATCGCTGAAATTAGTGTGAAGGAGATTAATAAATTTGGAGTTGGAAAAGCTACACAGATGGCTTTTAGAAAAGTTATAAAGTCTTTAAAAATTAACCCTGATTTTGTATTAATAGATGCCTTTCATATAAAACATTTTAATCGCAAAAACCAAAAAGCCATAAAAAACGGGGATAAAATTTGTACTTCTATTTCTGCCGCATCAATAATTGCTAAAGTTTACAGAGATAAAATAATGAAAAAACTTCATAAATCTTTTCCTCAATATGGTTTTGCTAAACACAAAGGGTATGGAACAAAGATTCATCAGGAAGCCTTAAAAAAATTTGGGTTATCAAGGATACATAGAAGAAGTTTCAATTTAGAAAGATTTCTTTTGTCATCCTGAAGCGCAGCTGAAGGATCTTTAGATTTTGAACCTAGAGATTCTTCGCCTCCGGCTCAGAATGACAAGTGATAATTTAACTACCGGCAATAGGGGTGAAGATTTAGCCTGTAACTTTTTAAAAAAACAGGGTTACCAAATTTTAGAACGAAACTACAGAATAAGAGGGGGCGAAATAGATATTATTGCCAAGCACGGGAATGACTTGGTTTTCGTAGAGGTTAAGGCCAGGTTTTCACATAAATTTGGTCTTCCAGTAGAGGCTATTACTTTTTGGAAACTTAAGGCCTTGGCAAAATCTGCTCTTTTTTATATTCAAAAAATTAAGTGGGGAAATAAACCGTATAGATTTGATTTAGTTTCAGTAGATTTTGCAAATGATAGAAAAGTCCCAGAGATTGAAATTATAAAAAATATTACACAATAATAAAATTGATAAGTGTGACTTGATAATCAATACTTGTATTTAACATGAAGCAAATGTTATATTCTGCCTACGTCTATGGAAAGAAGTCATGCAGGAGATTTAGTCAGGTGCATATTCACCCCTAGGGAAATTGAATTTTTAGGAAGAGTTTTCCCTGCTGCTGTTACTGGGTTAATAGTGTCTTCAGATGGTAGGGGAAGCTTTGCAGCTGGATCAAGAAGCGGATTAGGGAGAGCAGTTTTAGCTAGACTCGAAAGAGTTATGAATAACGCTCAATACGGTGTTGTTATCATTCCTGATCCCAGAAACCTTCGGAATAGCCTTACAGAATAAATCATTTGCTCAGCTAATTTTTTTTTGTGGTATTGTGAAAGAGTTTTTTTAAGAGTATGAAGTACGCACTGCTTAGTGTTTTTGATAAAATCGGAATAGCCGAGTTTGCTAAAAAAATCTCTTTCTTAGATTACAATATTATTGCAACGGGGGGAACATATAAATATTTACTTTCCCACATCGAAAGTGGGAAGCTAATTCCGATAGAGGAAATTACAGGGAACCCTGAGAGTTTTGATGGGAGGATAAAAACAATTTCTTTTGAAATTGAAGGGGGGATTTTATTTGATAGAAAAAATCCAAATCATGTTAAAGAGGCTAAAGCTCTAAAGATTCCTCAAATAGATTTAGTAGTTTGTAATTTATATCCTTTTGAAGAAGAGCCCTCTATAGAAAATATTGATGTTGGGGGGGCAACAATGATTAGGGCAGCTGCAAAAAATTATAAAAATGTAATAGTTGTTGTGGACCCAAAGGACTATAAAAAAGTATTAAACTACCTTAAACAAGGTCATTCCCGCGAAAGCGGGAATCCAAAAAGCAATGGATCCCCGATCAAGCCCGTCCTGAGCGAGGCCGAAGGGTCGGGGATGACAAAGCAAGTTGGGGATGAACAATTCAGAAAAAGTTTAGCAGCAAAAGCTTTTTACTATTCATCTTTTTATGATTCTGTAGTTGCAAGATATTTCTCTAGAGAAAAATTTCCAGAAGAGTTAACGATCCCGTTGAGATTGAACTCTAAATTAAGATACGGGGAAAATCCACATCAAAAAGCTGCTCTTTATTTAGAGCCAGGTACAAACTCCCCCTTAAAAAATCTTA
>CAYWKL010000062.1:0-4462 GCA_964459095.1 uncultured Gammaproteobacteria bacterium | reverse complement strand
AATAGGCCCTATTATTTCCTGCTGTTCTTTTATTATTCTACTAGCTGCCTGAGCAAAAGGATCCATTTATTCCTCACCTCTAATACTAAAACTGTTCGCTCCAAAACTCAATACAAACATCGCGGAGGTAAAGAGAAGATCAACCCAATTACCATTATAGTGTGTCCCTATTGTAGTTGTATAAGAAAATCCAAAATCAGCAAAATAATTAACTAGAAATCCAAAAAGAGTTATAAGTACTGGCCATTTATACATTCCACCAAGATACTTGAATGAAAGACCGTAAACTACTAAGGCCATAGTGATTATCACTACATCCCAAATAGGATAAGCAAGGTCAAAAAATACCTTTGGGACTCCTGCACTTAAATCTAAATCTATTACTCCCCCTCTGGCAACAATAATTAAGAGATAGTAAGAAATGGCAATGGCAATCAGAGGAATTAAGATTACCTGAATTTGTCCTGTTAAACTCTTAAGACCAAATTTTGCTCCCGTTGCTTTTGATAGGAAAAACACACCTAGGGTCCAAAGTGGCCAGCTTAAAATAAAACTAGCATCTGCCCATGAAGGATAAGGTACTTCAATATTAAGGAAAACTGTGTAATATGTGTAGATTATTTCTCCCACCCCCCATGTAATAAGACCCAGTGATAAGAAAGAAACTGCTTTCCCCATTGCACTCTTGAACATTCCCCATTTTTTTGCCTCAAAATAACCCAGGATACCACCTACAACAGGAATTATTCCTTCAGCCAAGGCAAAAAAATTATTAGTTTGATGATAACGAATATTGTATGTAAAAAGAATTAGCCAAATGAGTATGGAACAAAGATAAAAACCTAATAAAAAACATCCTGCTTTTGTGAGTCTCATCTTAAGCTATAAAAATTTAGAAACCAGCCTTATCTTTATAATAATACTTGAGTAAGTAAAGTCAAGACTCTACAAATGACAAAAATATTTAACCAGCCTGTGGGATACCTGCCCTTGCAACTCTTTTTCTTGTATATGCTAAAAGAATACTTGAATATCCTTGCTTTTCATGACCTTGTACTGGCACATCCCTTACTTCTGTATATTTCCTAGAGAAATCAAGCTGCAGAGCTTGCCTTAAAATACGAGGAGTAACAAACGCACTAGGATAAAGAACACCTCCTACAGAGTAAGCATCCGTATTACTTAATGCAGCTGTTAGGTAGTGTCCACCAGGTTCAACTAATGAGGCAATATGGTGCATCCATTTAACGTACGTTGCAGGATTATCTGCAGCTGAATCAGCAACAAACATATTTGTTACTAAGGGATAATGGGCAAAACGTCCTAACGGTCTTTCTTGCCTTGCGTCACAGTGAAATATTTGTCTAACTCTACTTCTGGTCAGATACTCTCTTTTCCTTACGTCTTCTAGAGTAGCCGGCCTTCCAGTTTCTACTTTGTGAATGTATTCAATGAATGGAGTCCAATCCCAGCTCCCGTCCTTTCCTAATACCCAATCTTCCAAAGCTTGTAAATTTCTATCCAAGTAATCTGATAAATGAATCTCATCAACATGAGGTGCTAAGACTAAAGCATCATGCATTGTAGGCCCAGCTCCAAAAACTAGGGCAGCTTCCTGTAAACCTACAGATTGAAACATTTTTTTAATTCTCCATCTTATAGCTTCAATTTCATCAGGTTCAACATAGGAATAAAATTCTCTCAGGTAAGGCTCTGTAAACTGAGTGTTGTCCCTGGTGAAAGTTGTTAAAGGCCCATTGGATATTAAAAACCCGCTTGGCGATAAGTTTAGTAAAGTTAAATTTTTGGGCGGTTCTCCCTTTCCTGTAAGACCAATTGAACCTATTTCAGCAGTCATAATCCTCTTTTAATTTATAAAATAAACTGATGGTGTGTCAAATCCGTTAAATGCGGCAGCATAAACAGTTGTGTAAGCCCCAGTGTTAATTATATAAACATAGTCTCCAGTTTTTACTTCAGGAAGCAGTGTATTTTTAAAAGGGATATCAACACTATCACACGAAGGTCCAGCAATTGTTACTACTTTTCTTCTACCATCCCTTTTCGTTTTTAACTCATACTTAAAATCTTGAATTGTTTCCATTAAAGCATTAAATACACCTGCATCAATGTAAACCCATTCTTCATTACCCCTTTTAGCCTTTCCTACCACTTTTGTGACCATTATTGCACTATCTCCAACTAAACCCCTTCCTGGTTCAATAGTTAGCTTTAACTTTCCATCTTTAGTTCCAAAATTAGATTGTATTATTTTATTAATTGAACCTCCTATCTCTTTTATACTTGGAGTTTTTTTAGTGTGTTGAATTGGCAACCCCCCGCCTAAGCTCAAAAAGTTGAATTCAATTCCCAATCTTTTTGCTTGTTTCCATAAAACTTCGCACTCATAGAGTGCGCTTCCCCAATTATTTTTATTAAGGCATTGAGATCCTACATGAAAGGTTATACCAATAGGTTTAAGTTTTCTCTTAACTGCGTACCTTAACAAGGGAACTACCTCTGGGCCATCAACTCCAAACTTTTTGGTGAGCGGCCAATCACTACCTTCATTTGTTACATTTACTCTCACAACAAGTTCAGCGCTTGGAGTATATTTTGCGATTTTATCAACCTCATCTTTGGAATCATAAGCCATGATTTTAATCCCAAACTTTTCCATTTCCTTCAAAAATTCCTCATCTTTAATTGGATTCATACATATTATTTTTGAGGCAGAAACACCTATTTTTTGAAGCTTTTTTAGCTCTGGTAGTGAAGATATCTCAAAAGAACTTCCCTCTTTGTGCAAAACCTCAAGGATTCTTTCGTGATCGTTTGCTTTTACAGCATAAAAAACCTCAATTCCATCAATTGATTTTTCAATTTCCTTTAACTTTTTTTTTATAGAATCAAGGTCAAAAATCAAAAAAGGAGTTTTATATTTATCGCTCAAATTAATAATCTTTTTAGTCAGTTTCATTATCTTAAGTTATAACTATTCTACAGAATTTGGTTGTTTTCTGCCAATAAGTCTATTCAAAGCCTCACTTTTATTAATACCCATTCTGCCTAAATGTATTAAACCTGCTTGCCCTAAATTCCAACCCGTTGCTCCTACGTTCGCTCCTGCAAGAAATGAAATAGGACCGTTATTAGTATTAATGTCTAGCTGTGAACCTTCCGGTAAAGCATCGTTAACTAAATTTACACCTGCCTCTCCTCCAAAGACAACAGCATAATATGGGATCTCTTTACCAAGCTCTAAAGAAACAAAACCGACTCCAGTAGCTATCTTTTGAAACATTCTTCTCTCAGCTAACCATCTAATAGCTGATTTTACCAATCCTTTACTATTCCCTGTCCAAGCAAGTATTCTTTCATCAACTCTTGACACTGCCGATATATCGTAAGCAGCTTTTGCCATTACACTTTGACAGATCCCTGTTTCTTCAAGCAAATGCCAAGCCTGTTTTCCATTCTTATACAGACTATACCCCCAACCAAGATATGAAAATCCCAGTGCTACTAAGGCAGTAGGAAAATCTGAATGAACTAGAGGATTTGCTGCTGCAGCGGCTACTCCGCATGTTATTGCAAATGCCTCCATTTTGCCTGAAGAAGCAAGACTTATACCTACAGAAGTAACATACTCTGCGGCAAGTCTCCTTGGAGAATAAGTTAGGGTAGGAAATCTACCTTCAGCAAGGGTAGGATTCTGTATTTCTGCAGGGACAATTCCAGGAACTTCTGACATAAGGAATAATTATATCTTATATCCTATAGGAAATCAAACTACAGCTCTGGAGTTTTGAGAATTAGTTCTTTTAAGAGGGAATATTTCATCAGCGAATTCTTTAAGTTTTCTTTCTATGCTCAAAGAAGATTTTTGTGTCATTCTTATATCAGCCTCGTTTATCATAGGGACATTATAATTAGAACTCAGAAAAAGTCAAAATTTTAGAATCTCTCCTCTTCTTTTTGAGGTTTTTGGAGGAACTCTGGAATCTTTTTTAAAGCATCCTCTGGTGTTAAACCTGTTTTAGCTAAAAACCCTGCAGCCCCTAAATCCATTGCAGACTTTACCACATGTTCCTGATCTAGGGCTGAGAGCATAACTATTGGCCCATTATAGACTGAAGGAGGAGTTTCTTTAAGCTTTTTTAAGATTGTTATCCCATCTATTTTAGGCATCATTATATCAAGCAAAATTAAATCATACCCGCCTTGCAGAATCTTTGCTAAACCCTCTTCCCCATCTTTGGCAAGTTCTACGGAATATCCTGCATCTGTCAAAAACTCAGAATAAATGTCTCTGGTATCCTGGTCATCATCAATTAGAAGAATCTTCCCAGGATATTTAGGTTCCATATATTCGGTATAGCACTATTGCTAATAAATGTCAAAATCTCGCTTAATTAAAGTTTAATATCCGACACATCAGGTAAAATATGGATGTGTTAAA
>CAYWKL010000061.1:0-4643 GCA_964459095.1 uncultured Gammaproteobacteria bacterium | reverse complement strand
CACTTAAACTTATGGTAAACAAACAAATACAAAAACAACCTAAAGCTCTAGTTGAGGTTACAGTAACAGTGCCTTGGGCTGATCTAAATCCTAAATGGAATGAAATTACCCAGAAATTAGCTGGGGAAGTTGAAGTTGCTGGTTTTAGAAAAGGTTCTGCACCCTTAGAGATGGTTGAGCCTAAAATTTTGCCCCAAGTCCAGCAGGAAGTTTTGAGGACAATTATGCCTCAAGCTTTAATTGAAGCCTTAACAGGAACAGAAATTGTGCCTATTGATTACCCAAAATATGAAGTGGTTTCTTTTAACAAAGGAACAGATTTAGTTTTTATAGCTAAGCTGACTGAGCGTCCAGTTGTAAAAGTTGGAAACTATAAAGGGATAATAGTTAAAAAGCCAGGGCCAAGGCCTATAACTGATGAGATGGTTAATAAAATGGTTGATGATTTGTTTAAAAGGTGGAAAATGCGTCAGCCTGCTTCACCAGTAGGCGGATCTCAAGCAGCTACTATGTCTGGACAACCTCCGGCACCAACATCCGATAAGCCTGATGATACATTTGCGAAAGCAGTAGGAGCGCTTGATTTAGCAGATTTAAAGAAAAAGATGCGCGCAGATTTGGAATCTAGGGAGAATTATGAGACAGAGTTAGATTATGAAGAACTTATTTTACAAGAGGTTGAAAAGATAACGTCTGTTGATATTCCAGATATTTTAATCTCTGATGAGATAAACAGAATGCTTGTTTCCCTCCAGCGAAGAGTTGCAGATATGGGGCTTTTGCTTGATGATTACTTAAAAGGACAAAAGAAAACCCTAGATCAACTAAAAGCAGAATGGAGGCCACAAGCAGAGAGAAATGTCAGAATGGAGCTTGGGCTTTCAGAAATAGCTAAACTTGAAAATGTTGTAATATCAGATGCAGAGTTGCAAACTGAAATTGATAAAATTCAAGATAATAGGGTTAGGGCTCAATTTGACTCCCAAGATCCAAGAATGCACCTTCGCCACGCGCTTAGACAAACTAAAACCTTAAATCTTTTAAAATCTCTGGTATCTAAGCCTTAAATTTGGTAAAATAGTTGGTAGTTTTTATAGGAGGTGTTTTTTAGGTGTCAATTGTAATAAAAGCAGGTCCAAATGATACATCTGATTCTCTTATTAGAAAATTTCAAAAAAGAGTTGCGTTGGAAGGAGTCATTCAAGAATATAGAGAACTTGAGTTTCATAAAAAAGAGTCTCTAAAGCGCCAAGAGCGTTTAGCAGAAAAAAGGCGAAAAATTATGCGTGCAAGGAGATATTCAAATCAATAATGCAAGAGAAGCTTCAAGAAGACTTAAAACAGGCACAACTAACAAGGGATGAGGTTAAAGTTTCCACTCTTCGTCTTCTAATTTCAGAAATTAATAATGAAAAAATAAAAAAGGGTGGGGAGCTTGAAGAGAATGAAATCCAGAAAGTAATTTCCCGTGAGCTTAAAAAAAGAAAAGAAGCAGCCGCTGGATTTAGGCAGGGAAATCGTGAGGAAGCAGCTTTAAAAGAAGAATCTGAGGCAAAAATTTTAGAAAGTTATCTACCAGAGCAACTATCAGATGAGGAGTTGACTAATTTAATAGAAGCCAGTATAAATAATTTAGGAGCAAAAAATATTTCAGACATGGGAAGAGTAATTGGAGAAGTTATGAGTAAAGCACAAGGGAAGGCAGAAGGAGGAAGGGTAAGCATAATAGTAAAGGAAAAACTAAGTAAATAATGTATTTCTCCACTTCGGTCGAAAAGTATTGTTCGAGCGTAGTCGAGAACACCCCTTAATATGGTAAATATTATTGTAAATTCAGACCCAAGATATCCTGTAAACAAACAAGCTATTCAATCAACTGTTTTAGAGGTTTTGCAGCACCATAAAATCACAAGTAATGTAGAAATAGGAGTTGCCATTGTTGGTGATCGCAAGATGCATGAGTTTAACAAAAAATACAGAGGGATAGATGAGACAACAAACATTTTATCTTTTGCTCTTGAGGATCCAGTAGGCACCTCTCAACTCCAGCACATCCCAAGGGTAGGGTTTGTTAAAGCTCCTGATAATGTTTTAAGGCTTGGGGATATTTTAATTTCTTACCCACAAATAATTAAAGATGCCTCCCAAGAGGGAACTTCTATAGAAGAGGAATTAAGGTATCTAGTAGAACACGGTCTTAAACACCTTCTAGGTTTACATCACGATTAGCTCTTTAGCCTTCCAATCCCGGATTGTAGGTTCAATTGTATTCTGCATTATGCTGACATCCCGACTTGTCATCTCACTTCCAACCCCGAGTTGTCAAGCTAAAGCAATCCTATTACACCTTCCAGGTGAAACAAGCTTGCTACCTTAGGTGTCTAGCTAACCCACACCGGGTGTGTGCAAGTGTGCAAGCTGGGTGTGTATAAAGTTAATTGGTATCTTCTCAAAAATTTATTTTTTTGCTATGGTGAATTTGAATAATTCCTAGTATGGTTTTCTACAGAAAATACAGGCCTCAAACTCTAGAGGAAATTATTGGTCAAGAGCACATAGTTTCCTCTTTAAATAATGCTTTTTTATCTAACAAACTCTCTTCTGCTTATCTTTTTTGTGGTCCAAAGGGAACTGGGAAAACTTCAACAGCCAGGATTTTAGCTAAGATGATAAATTGTGAAAAAGTAATGAGTGATGAGGAAGTAGTGATGAGTCAGGTCAAAAAATCACATAACACATCACCCATTTCAGATCTCATTCCTTGTAACAGCTGTTCCTCATGCCTTTCTATTACTGAAGGCTCAAATATGGATGTAATTGAAATTGATGCTGCCTCAAATAGAGGGATAGATGATATTAGGGATTTAAGGGAGAAAATAAAGCTTTCTCCAACTTCTCTTAGAAAAAAAGTATATATTATTGATGAGGTCCACATGCTCTCTACAGAGGCTTTTAATGCCCTTCTAAAAACTTTAGAAGAACCTCCCTCTCATGTTTTGTTTATTTTAGCTACAACAGAAGCTCACAAAATTCCAGAAACTATTCTTTCAAGAGTGCAGAAAATGGATTTTAAACAAGCTTCTTTTAAAGACTTAAGTTACGCTTTGGAAAAAATATCTAAAGCGGAAAAAATTAAAGTTGAAGAGGGGGTTTTAGAAGTGTTAGCAAAAAAGTCCTCTGGCAGTTTTAGGGACGGCGTGAAACTCTTGGATCAAATGTCCTCAGACCAACCTATAACAAAGGATAAAGTGCAAAATTCTTCTTTAAGTTCTGATTTTACTACCTTAGAAAAAATTGTTGAGAGCTTGCTAAAAAAAGATTCAGAAAGCAGCCTTAAAATTTTTCTTTCTCAAGTAGAGCTTGGGATAAATATCAAAGAGTTTACTCTAACTTTCCTGGATCTACTGCGGGCAGTTTTGTTTATAGAATATGGTCTAGCGGATAGGGTAAAAGAGGATTTTGGCTCAGATAAATTTGGTCAAATTCAAACTCTAGCTAAATTAGCAAATAAAGAGGATCTTCTTAAAATAATAGAAAATTTTGAAAAGGGTTTTGAAAGATTAAAAACCACAAGTATTCCTTCTTTTCCTATTGAGGTAGCAATAATGGAATCAGGACTTACTACAAGATCTGATACTCAGGAAAAACAAGTAATAGAACAAGTTGTAACTAAAACAGTAGTAATAGATCCAGAAGTCCTCCCTCAGGTATTAACTGCTTCTGATTCAAGACCAGATGCAGATGAACTGAATATGATAAAAGACAAGTGGAATTATATTTTGGAGGTAGTACGTTCTGATAACTTTTCTCTTGAGGCAATGTTAAAGCAGGTAAAAGTTTTAAGCTGTGATGGAAGCAAACTTACCTTAGAGGTTCCATATTCTTTTCACCAAAGAATAATAGAGGCACCAAAAGCCAGGAATTTGCTTGAATCTGTGGTAGCTGAGGTTTTAGGTAAAAATGTAAAAGTTGCTACTGTTTTAGGGAAAAGGGAGGCAAAAAGTGAGGATATTGCTAATATAGAGATAGCAGCTGATGATGAGATAATCCGCGTTGCAGCAGAGATTTTTAATTCAGAGAGTATAAATTAAATATGAATAGGTCTTCCCATAGAAAGCAAGATTGATCTTCTGGTAGCCTTATCTAAGACACTTGTTGGTATTTTTTTTGAAAGCGGGAGTGGACATTTGAAACAGTTTGCTGGATTTTTCGGGAAATCGCCTTCCATGCATAACACGCTTCCATTGCCGTCTCCTCTTATCCACATACAGGAATTGTCAACTGAGCCATTTTCTCTTTCGCCAGCCATAAAATCTCTTTCTTGACAGCTTTATAAATTAAAGATAGAGTGTTTTCTGAAAATATGCAAGACTTAAAAAAGGTGGATCCAGAGACCTATAACCTTATTAAAAAAGAAGAGGAAAGGCAAAGAGATGTTTTAGAAATGATAGCATCAGAAAATTATGCCTCAAAAGCACTAATGGAGGCTCTGGGTTCTGTATTTACTAATAAATACTCAGAAGGATTCCCTAAAAAAAGGTATTACCAGGGAAATGCTGTAGCAGATGAAGTTGAGATTTTAGCTATAGAGCGTGCACAAAAATTATTTAAAGTGCCTTATGTTAATGTTCAACCTTTATCTG
>CAYWKL010000060.1:0-4711 GCA_964459095.1 uncultured Gammaproteobacteria bacterium | reverse complement strand
GCTCCAATCCCGGATTGTCAAGGTAAATCCAAACCGGGATTGGAAGTTCAGTGTACAAAATTAAGCTCGAGCATTAAATTGTACACAGCTTTAAAAATCCCATGCTTGAATCTGACACTTGAAAAAATAGCCTCTTTTAGTTAGATTGATTAGGATGAAAACTCAAGATCTTTCTTTTTTACAGCCTGCAAGATCTGTTTTATCAGATAGAGATATAAAGCAGGCTATTAAAATAGGCTATTTAAAAGTTAAATCTCCCCTTACTTTAAATATTCAGGCTGCATCGCTAGATTTGCACCTTGCCCCAACTATTCTTGTTTTTAAAAGACGCTCTATTAAAACAGCTGTAATTGATGTAAAAAAACCAGTTGAGGGCTATGTTGAGTATGAAACTTTGGACCCTGTTAAGGGAGCTTTAATTCATCCACACGAGTTAATTCTGGGAGTCACAAGAGAATACTTTGAGCTCCCAAACCAGCTTATTGCAAATGTTGAGGGCAAAAGCTCACTTGGGAGATTGGGACTGGTTATCCATGCTACAGCTGGGTTTGTTGATCCAGGTTTTAAGGGGCACATTACTTTGGAGATAACTAATTTAACTGAGTTTCCTCTAATAATTTATCCAGATATGCCAATTGGACAAACAAGATTCACTGTTTTAACCTCCCCTGCCGAGATTCCTTATGGAGATCCAAGACTGGGTTCTAAGAAATACTCTAATCCATATTCAAAAAGTCCAAAACCAATTCCTAGCCAGTATTGGAGGAACTTCCAGCAAGAGAAGTCATCCCCAACTTAGGTTGCGGGGATCCATACTAGATTCCCGCTTTCGCGGGAATGACACCTAGGGAATGAGGAAGTTATTTTTATGAATGGTAAATTTGTTGTTTTATATGGAGCCAATAACTTAGGAAAAACTACACAAGCTAAAATGCTTGTGGACTGCTTTAAAGATAAAAGAATTGAAGCTACCTATATAAAATACCCAAGATATGATTTAGCTTCGACAGGACCTGTTATCTATGATATTTTACATGGTAAGAAACCCCTTCCGACTGAGGAAGAACTTCAAAAATTATTTGTACAAAATAGAGCTGATTTTGAGCCTACTCTAAAAGAGATGTTGGGCAGGGGGACCTGGGTTATAGCAGAAGACTATATAGGTACAGGAATAGCTTGGGGAATGGTAAGAGGACTAAAGGTAGAGGATTTGGAAAAATTAAATGAGGGGTTACTAAAAGAGGACTTAGGGATTTTGATTTATGGATCCCGCTTTAAACATTCTGTGGAAAAAGGTCATATTAATGAGGAAAGTGAGGAAGTTTGGAAAAAGGCCCAGGAAAAACACTTAGAATTAGCTAAAAGGTATGGTTGGAAAAAAATAAATGCTAATCAAGAAAAGCAAAAAATTGCTGAGGAAATTTGGAAGATTGTTGATTTAGAGTAAACCTAGTTTGTCATTCTGGTAAGCGAAGCGCATCCAGAATCAAGTTATGTCCAAAAGAATGTATGTTTACATTATGGCTAATTCCCGCCCAACGCTTTATGTAGGTGTTACTCATGATTTAACAAGACGAGTATATGAGCATAAACAGGAACTAATAGCTGGGTTCACAAAGAAATATCATCTTCATGAACTTGTTTATTATGAGAGTGTAGATGGTCAGCTAGAAGCTATAATTAGAGAAAAACAAATAAAAGATATGAATAGAATTGATAAATTAAACCTGATTAGAAAATTCAACCCACGGTTCGACGATCTTTATAGCAATATTTTGGAGGATTCTGGACAAGCCAGAATGACAAGCAATGTCTGATTTGAAAAAAAGAGCCAGGAAATTAAATCCTCCTTTAAAAGAAATTTATTCAAAAGAGGGAGATTCTAAAGAGGAAATTGAGGCTAGAGAAGCTATAAAGCATTTTGTAACTAACCCTGAGGGTTCTATTTATGCCATGACTCCCCTTGTTCCTGAACTTTTTTCAGCACTTTTAAAGGCTAGGTATTCAAGAACTGAGCTCTCTGCAAAGCAACTTTTATGGAGGGAATTTGTTGCAAACAAAGAAAATATCCCCTGGAACAAAATCGAACAGGGTCAGACCCTATTAGGGCAAACTTTAAATTTTGAGAAAGCAGAAGGAGTTGCAGAAAGGATTCTTTTGCAATACGGCGATGACTCTGTTTTTGAACTTGGAGGAGCGCATTTATTTTTAGATAGAATCTCCATGCTTGCAACAAAAATAGTTGAAGATGCCAGGATTGGTATTTCCCCTTTGGAAAAATCCACCAGATACGTTGTTTATGACCAAAAAGGCCCGGATGGTGATTACTCATACTTTAAAGACCCAAAAATAATGGATTCAGAATTTAGCAAAGATTATTTAAAGGTAAATAGAGATGCTTTTGGTTTATACACAAAATCTGTTGCAGTTTTCTTGGAATATTTTACAAAACAAATGCCCATTAATGAGCAGACGTTTCCAGACCTAACTGATGAGCGAAGCTCTCGAGGCGATAAAAGCCGCCTTAAGAAGTTCGGCGAGCTAAAAGATGAAAAGTCTATAAAGGCTGCAAATTTTGCATATAAATTTTCTATAAGAAGTAAAGCTTGTGATGTAGCACGAGTTCTACTGCCATCCTCTACACTAACTAATGTTGGGCTTTTTGGGAATGCCAGGGCATATGGATATTTATTTACAAAAATGCTGACAATGCCTATTGCTGAGGCGCAAATGATTGCTAGTGAGGGGATGGCTGAGCTTAAAAAATTATTGCCTAAGTTTTTTGACATTGTGGATAATGAATATGGAAAAGCTTATCAGGAATACCTTAGGAAAACAGGGAGCAGGTTGCAGGGTACAGTGAACATACTGGGATTGGATAAGGTGAAACCTGAAAAGGTAGATAGGGTAGAGCTTATAATTTTGCCAAAAGATCCTGAAATAACGATTGCAGCTGCACTCATGTATCCATACGTGGGTATGCCACTAAGACAGCTCTTACAAATAGTCTCAAAAATGAGTAAAACTAAAAGAGGAGAAATTATTCATGATTCTCTTAGATTCAGAACTAATCGTCGTCACAAGCCGGGAAGAGCTTTTGAGTTACCTGGATATGAGTTAGTTTTTGATATTTTAGGCAATTTTGGAATTTATAGGGATTTACACAGGCAGAGAATGCTTACCCAGCAGAGGCAAAATTTAACTACAGATCATGGTTTTGATATGCCTCTGGAATTTTCAGAGCTTGGGTTAAATCAGGAATTTGAAGGAGTTATGAATTCAATGAAAAAGCTGCACGATAAAGTAATAAAAGTTTTTGCTCCAGAAGCTCAATATTTAACTACTTTGGCTAATTATACAAGGTGGTATATGGGAATGAATCTTAGGGAAGCGTTTTGGTTAACAGAGCTGCGATCAGTGCCTCAAGGCCATTTTAGTTATAGAACTATAGCCCAAGATATGTTTCTCAAAGCTTCTAAAGTTTATCCATTTTTAAAGAACTTAAAAGCAATGAGCGGACACTATGTAGATATGTCTGATAGAGGCCAAAACTTAGAACGCATGGAAGCTCAACAAAGAATTCAGGTTAAATTAGCTGAGATAGAAGAGAAGTATTCCTAAAAGTTTTTAAAGGCCTCGTAAATAAGCTATAGCATGATATTGGAATATGATTTTGATAAGTTAGAGTTGAAGGCAAGAAAAAGGGATGGATTTTTCAGAGTAATTATTTTTGATATTCCTGAAGATAAGAAAAGAAATAGGGAAGTTTTTAGAAAGAAATTAAATGAGTTAGGATTTATAAGGATGCAAGATAGTGTTTTTGTGTCTGCTTTTCCATGTAAAGATGAAATAGATTTTATTTGTAATTATCTTAATATTTCAAAATATATAACTATGTTTTCTATTAATAAGGTTGAGAGAGGAGAAGATCTAATTTTCAATAAATTTTACTCACCAGAATAAGATTAAATCTAAATGTTTGAGCGTGATGTTTGAGTAAGGGTGTGATACACAAACATGCTATAGCATTTCTTTGTATCAGTTGTTGAATGTTGCAGATAGAATATTGGATATAGGCAGCGATTCAAGTTAAATTAGCAGAAATTGAGGATAAATATTCCCATTTATTTCCTAATGTTTGAAGCTATTTAACACCGGGGGTTGGAAGCTAATTAATCATACAAAGTTTAAGAAGTAGATTGGAGAATCCGATTTATCGAATCTTGAGCAACCCAGATGTCACTTACTTGGGCTAGAGGAGGTAAATCCTCATTTGGTCTGTATTCTTCTAAAAAATAATGCATAAATGAATGTAAATTTCTTCGGGAAAAAGGCAAAGAGTCAAACCTTATACTTACATTAGGAGCTATAATTACTTGACCCTCATAAGATTCATCGTTTGGTGTTATAAGATAAATCATACAATTTCCTGATTTAAAGAAACTTGGGAAATTTCTTCCTAAGTAACGCATCTGTGGAATTTTTTTAGGAATCCTATTTCTTAAATATTCATCTACTTTAATCGCTGTTATTTCACCAAAAAAACTTATTACCGGGTTACCCTTATCATCAAACTCTGCAGCTATAACATCAGGGGTAGAAATACTATCTAAAGAGTCATCTCCTAGGCAGCGATGAATTCTTGTTGCATAAGGGCGGTATGTACACTTAAATATCCGACACTAACTCCTTTAAAAATTGATTAGGTGTC
>CAYWKL010000059.1:0-4834 GCA_964459095.1 uncultured Gammaproteobacteria bacterium | reverse complement strand
AGTATCCTTCGGAAAGTTCTTCTGATGCAAGAATAAAAGTTAAATTAAATAAAAAAGTAAAAAGGGGACAAATATTAGGATTATCAGGTAAGAGCGGTTTTGTAACTGGTTCTCATTTACATTTTGGAATTAAACCTAAAAATCCAGATTTAGAAAATGGCTACTTAGGTTTTATAGATCCAGAACCATTTTTAAAAAGTAGTTGACCTGATTAACCTTATAATATAAACTATCCAGCTATGACTGGAAGGATAATTGAAACAGAACCTTATATAGGTAATCCGAAACCCCATGAGATTCAAAGAGGGGTGTCGTTTAAGCCATACAAAGGAGCTCGTAGATTTTATCAAACTCCAAAAGGAAAAAGCCCACTTATTATTCCAGAAAATTATGATCATGGTTTAGTCCTACGGAAATGGGTAACTTTAGATGGAATGGACGGATTAATAGATGTTATTACAGATCAACAATTTGCATGGGTGGGATCACTTTTAAAAGGTGGATTTCCTTTAGAAAAACCTCTTGGAGAAACTGCATTCATAGTGGATATGCTAAGCGATAGAGAAGAAGTATACAAAGAAGAACCAGCTATTTTGAGAGTAAGTTTTCATCCCAAAACACCAAGTAATTACACAAAACTACTTAATACAGAAGCTGAGGTAAAGTTAGGTGCAGAAAGATATATGATGATTTGGAATTTTAGTAGAGCAACTGCAAGAGAAAATATGCAGTGTATAGAACAAGGTCATAATATTTGGGTCATAGAGAAGAATCTTTTTAATATTAAAGAGGCAGAAGCGGTTGAGGTAGAAGATTATGACTTAGAAGAGTTGGAAAAGTTGAGAAATGAAGAAATAGGACGTATAACTTTTGTATGGCTTCCAATTAATCTTAGGTTACTTCGCACAATCGACTTCAGATTTAATTCAGCTGAGCATGACTCTGAAAGTTATCCAGTAGAGTCCTTACCTAGTGGCGAAAGAATCCTAGCAGGGGTGTGATTGAGGAAAGTATTTACTAACACCCTCCGGGTGAAATAGCTTTGCACCTTCTCTTTTTTGTCGGGGACGGGAGAATTTAACTCCCTACTTCACGCACCCAATGCGCGCGGTCTACCGATGACCTAGTTCCCTTCATTTAAGTATATAATTCTACCAAAACTTACGTCCTCTCCTCTACCCCAGTTATCCATGTACCTATGTATGGATACATCAATACACAAGAAAAATAAACTATTGATAAGTTTTTCTAAATTTGTATAATGATAGGGAAGTGGTAAAAATTGCTGATTCTACAAATTCTGTCTCTGATGGCAAAAAAGCTGCAATAATGGCTGCAATGGCCCAAATCCAAAAACAATACGGGAGTGGATCTATTATGCGCCTTGGTGAAAGAGCTGAGAGAATGTCTGTATCAGTTATCCCTACTGGCTCTCTAGCGCTAGATTTAGCATTAGGTGTTGGAGGGTTGCCAAAAGGGCGAATTATAGAAATCTATGGTCCCGAGGCAAGCGGGAAAACTACGATTGCCTTATCTGTAATTGCACAGGCTCAAAAAAGCGGTGGTGTTGCAGCATTTATTGATGCAGAACACGCCCTAGATCCTCAACGGGCAGAGAAGATGGGTGTTAGTTTAGATGATTTATTAATTTCCCAACCAGATACTGGTGAACAGGCTTTGGAAATATCTGAAGCTTTAATCAGATCTGGCGGAATTGATGTTGTAGTTATAGATTCAGTTGCAGCTTTAGTCCCAAAGAGTGAAATTGAAGGAGAAATGGGAGAATCCTCTATTGGAGTGCAGGCTCGTTTAATGTCACAAGCTCTAAGGAAACTTACTGGAGCAATTTCTAATACAAATACAATTGTGATTTTTACCAATCAATTGCGCCAAAAAATCGGGGTTATGTTTGGAAACCCTGAGGTTACAACAGGGGGACTTGCTTTAAAATTTTATTCCTCGGTAAGGTTAGATATTAGAAAAATAGAAAATATAAAATCTGGTGATTTGGTTGTTGGGTCGCGCCATAGAGTCAAGGTTGTAAAAAATAAGGTCGCTCCCCCATTTAGAATTGCTGAGTTTGATATGGATTTTGAAGGAATTTCTCATGAAGGCGAACTTTTGGATGTAGGAATAGAACTTGGGATTTTAACAAAATCAGGTGCATTTATTAGGTGGGGTGAAAATATGCTAGGTCAAGGTAGGCCTGCATCTATAATTTATTTAAAAGAAAATCCAAAAGAAGCAGAAAAGTTAGAGAAAGAAATAAGGTCTGCATGGCTTAAACAAAAGGATGGTAAAGAGCCAATGGTAGTTGGTGAAGAAGAGCAAGAAGGAGTTCAAGAAGCAGTATAATTTCAAATATGGGAAGTCCTGATTTAAAAGGAGAGCAACAAGTTGTTTGGTTTAGGTTAAGTGGATTAGAAGATTGTGAAAAAGTTGCGAGAGAAGCTAGCGCAAGGCTTGAAAAAGTTGGTATTGAACCAGGTATAACTGAAAGGCCGTTAAGAGATTTTCTAGATGGACTAAGAAGAATGAATGATCCATGGCCAGAAAGAATTGCTTTGTTTGGTGAACCAGCAAAGCTACCAAGTGAGCAACCAACATTAAGTTTTCAGTTCCCTACCCCTGAAATGCCCAGCAGTTTAGCTATCAAAGGGTCTGGATTAGCTATAGAAGCAGTAGAAGATCACTTAAATGAATTAGGGTGTAAATTAATACCCGAGGGAATATATATATTTTCTTCTTATGTTCCAACGGAAGAACCGATTCAAACAACTGTAGAAAACTTCCAAATTCTTAATCCAGGGAGTATTTTGGCTTTAGCACTAGCAAGATAGACTATAATCTCTTCTGATGCCCAAGATTACTTCAGTAGAACCTCAAATGGAAAACTTGTATTCTCTGTCATTCCCGCCCCGGATCGGAGTCCGGGGTAAACTCCAGCGGGAATCCATTTAAATAGATTCCGGATCAAGTCCGGAATGACAATATAGGCTATAATTCAATTGTGAAGATTACCCAGGTAGAACCTCAAAAAACCTTTCGGCTTCGCTCAGGGCGAGTCCCCCAAAGATTTAATATTTACCTTGATGGAAAGTTTGCTTTTGGGGCAGATGAGGATTTAGTAGTTGAGAAAAGATTGATTGTTGGAAAACAGCTTGACAACTCGGAGTTGGAAAGCTTGATATTTGAAGCAGAAGTTGGGAAATTAATGGAAAGGATGTATGGGTTATTTGGAAGACGTCAAAGATCAGAAAAAGAAGTAAAAGATTATTTAAGGAATTTGTCCTTTAAAAGAAAGATTAAAGGAAAGGAAGAAATTTCTGATTTGGTAATTGATGCAGCAGTTGAAAAACTAAAACAAAAAGGATTAATTAATGACAAAGATTTTGCCAAAAAATGGGCTGAAGCTAGAAGGATAAATAAAAAGAGAGGTAAGCGAGCTATAATGGCTGAATTGCTACAAAAAGGTCTCGATCGTGAAGATATTGTAGAAGCTTTGGAGAATGATAATTCACAAACTGAGGAAAAATTAGCCCAGGAAGCTTTAGAGAAAAAAATGGACAGGTGGAAGAAGCTGACACCCCTAGAAAAAAAGAAAAAAGTCTATGAGTTTTTAGCTAGAAGAGGGTTTGATTATGATGTAATTAAAGATGTGGTTGAAAAATATTTAGAAAGAGAGTAATATTACGCTACAATGTTTCGATCGCCTGATTTAAGTCCACGACAACTATTGAGAGATGTCGCCGTTATTCG
The DNA here is from genome assembly GCA_964459095.1 of uncultured Gammaproteobacteria bacterium. Classification (GTDB taxonomy): domain Bacteria; phylum Patescibacteriota; class Microgenomatia; order Daviesbacterales; family UBA10151; genus CAYWKL01. Next base: position 1,075 of record CAYWKL010000059.1, on the reverse strand, counting down.
TTATGTTGAAAGCACGGGTCGTCCTATGATGTGGGTCACTCGAACAAAGTTGCTTGATGCTAGGCAACATCTACTCGATGTTTTACCCGGGATTCGTACTCCCGAGCAAATAGCAAAGGTACTTAAGGCACTTAAAGAGGGGCAAGAGGCAGCTGCTTCTGCATCAGACCGTTATCCAAGTATCAATTCTACAAATTATAAGGAGCTTTTATATGGAGATCCAGAACCGCATGAGAGAAGACCAATCGGTAGTTAATTTTCTGTTGATTTAAATCTCTAAATAAAGTAAAATACCCATAGTAGTAAGAAGTTTGGAAAGAGTATGCAAACTTTATTAGTTACATTTTCATACCTCTCCCCTAGCCGAATTTAATTTCGGAAACTTCTGATACCAATTATGTCATCCTGAACGCAAGTGAAGGGTCTAAAGATTAGATTCTTCGTTTCACTTAAGAATGACAATAGAATATGAAAAGATCATTTGGTCCAAATAAAACTGAGGAACCTGTTTCTCCCTCTACCACTTCCCCAGTGGTTTCTGACTCTGACCTAAAGAACGAAAGTTCGCAAGCTTCGCTTATTACTAAAGAAAAAGATTTAGCTAAAAGAGAAGGAATTTTAGAAGAAAGGGAAAGATTAATTGAACAAAAAGCAAAACTTTTAGAGGATAGAGTAGCTCAAACTGAAAAATTAAGAAAAGATTTAGTAGAAAAGTCAGAGAAAATCTCAAAAATGAGCAAAGATGAGGCCTCAAAAATACTCCTTGAAAATATTGAAAAAGATCTAACCAGTGAGATTAGTAAAAAAATCCTTGACGCAGAAAATGAAATAAAACTAGCTGCAGATGAAAAGGCAAAAGAAATTTTAGCAGATACTATGCTACATGGTGTAACAGATTATATTGCTGAATTTACTACATCCAGAGTTAATTTAGCTGATGAAGAGCTAAAGGGAAGAATTATTGGGAAAGAAGGAAGAAACATAAGGACTTTTGAGCAGGCAACAGGAGTTGATGTTGTTATGGATGAGGAATCTCCCAATACTTTAATACTTTCATCCTTTGACCCAGTAAGGC
>CAYWKL010000058.1:0-4912 GCA_964459095.1 uncultured Gammaproteobacteria bacterium | reverse complement strand
CGGTGCTCAGTGTCAATCATTTTTCTTTATTAGATTATAAATGACGGAAAAAAGATGAAAGATGGTGATAAATAATGGCACAAAAACTCGTAACATGTTTGTGGCTTGACGATGAGGCTGAAAACATGGTTAAGTTCTATAAAAGCGTATTTAAGGAAAACTTTAAAGAGGCAGATATCTCTTACTACACAACCGATACCCCGTCCCATAAACCTATTGGGAGTATTCTCACTTATGAATTTGAAATTTTCGGAAATCATTTCATGGCCTTAAATGGAGGATCAAAGTTTAAATTTAATGAGGCAATCTCTTTTATAATTAACTGTGAAGACCAAAAAGAGGTTGACTATTATTGGGAAGCGCTATCTGCGGTTCCTGAATCTGAAGTTTGCGGTTGGTGCAAGGATAAATTTGGAGTAAGCTGGCAAATAAATCCGACAAGACTTGATGAAATGATTAAGTCAAGCGATACAGAAGCAGCCAAGCGCGCAATGGATGCAATGCTTAAGATGAAGAAACTTGATATTACAGATCTTGAAAAAGCTTACAAAGGGAAATGACATGAGAAAAATCGTTGTCTTTAATCTTATAACTCTTGACGGATATTTTGCAGATTCACGCGGTGAAATAGATTGGCATAATTGGGATGATGAATCTGACAAATTCGCAATTGAACAAACAAGTCAATTTGTGGGAATTATTTTTGGCGCAACAACATATAAATTATTTGAAGATTATTGGCCTAAGGCCTTAAAAGATCCTAAAACTTCAAGCGATGATAGAAAAGTTGCACAAATTATTGATGACATATGGAAAATTGTTTTTTCAAAAAGCATGAAAAAAGTAACTTGGAAGAACTCAGCTCTTTTCCACGAAATCGATCCTGTGGAAGTTAAAAGGTGGAAACAATATAAGGGCCCTGACCTTGCGATTTTCGGGAGTGGAACTATTGTTGCACAGTTTGCCGATTTAGGTCTGATAGATGAATATCGGTTATTGGTAAACCCAGTAGTCTTGGGGCATGGAAAATCTATGTTTAAGGATGTTAAGCAATTTAACCTAAAGCTTATAAATACAAGAGAATTTAAGAATGGGAATGTTTTGTTAACTTATAGCTATAAGAATTGAGGGGTGAACAAATAATATGGCAAAAGCAAAACCAAATGAAAATGTCTGGTTTTCATTTATTGTGTATAAATCAAAAAAGCCTTTTATATTGGTAACGCTTAGAAAAATCTAACCAAGGTAGCACCAAGAGTGGCTAAAGAGTAAGCTACCACACTGTAAGCGATAAAAGGGTAGCTTCTAAATTTCCACTTAACTTTAAAGCTAAAATAAATTGAAATTAACATTAGTAAAAATGAGAAAAATAGCCCTACTAAAACCACATCAAAAGCAGAATAAGCAAACCAGGTGAAAGCAAAAACTACTGAGTTTGCAAATAAAATTACCATATCTTTGTTATTGAATCCTTTCATTGGATAAAAAGAAGCTAAGCTCAAAAGTGAAGCACTCATCATTACCCCACCAATAAAGAAAATTAAATTCCCGACTAAATAATCATTTATAAAAAGCCCGTTACACAAATTCCCAGATAAGTTTTTAACATCACAATAATGATTTAAAGTAAAACTTGCCACTTCATGCCAGCCTTCACCAGCTCCGTATAAATAAGCTCCAACAAAAATAACTAAAGTTAATAAAAAATCTCTCCTCTTTGTTAATGTTTGGAAATTATTGGTAAAAATTTGTAGATAGAAAAAAGATAAAGCTACTATAGCAGAGAGGAAAATAACTGTTTGGTTAATTTCATGTAGTTTTATAAAATCATAAGGCTGCAGTAAAGGTGAGGGCAACAATCTTTCAATAATAATGACTAAAGCTATTAGAGAATAAAGTGTAAATAGTAAATTAAGCTTTTTCATTAAAACTTGCGATATAGCAACAATATAGCAATATACTGCATAATATAATTTATGAAAAATAGTTTAACAGTTCTTTTAGTATTTATCCTAGTAATAATGCTTTTCGTAGCTGTTGTCTCGGTTCTAAAATTAGCTGGCATCAATTTAGAATTTCCTGAAAAAAAGCAAGCTCCTACCTCATCCAATGCTATAACTTCTACACCTGAACCTGTTGTAGATAACACTATTAAATTTGATGTAGAGAAAGCAAAAGTTGGAGAAAAAATAGGGAATATGACAATTATTAAATTGAGAGGATATAAGAGTGAGCAAGCAACAGCAGATTCAGCATTTGTGGATTTTAAAGGGGAGGTTACGATTAAAGGAGATATAATTTATAACAACCCTGAGCGCCAAGGGGGAGAGCTAGTTTGTGTGCAAAATTTGGATAAGGACTCTCAAGGAAAAATGCCTAAATTAACAAGTCAATTCTATGTGTCAGTTTCTTTTTGTTTTAATAACTTGGACCTTGCTAAAAAACTTTTAATTAAGAATTTGAATAAGGAAAATCAGGGTCAAGCTACTGTAACAATTGATAATTATAAAATACAATGGTTCCCAGTTGAAATTTATAATACTGCTGACCTTATAGCAGTTTCAAATTAAATGAGAAAAATATTAGTTATTGGCTCAAGAATAAAAATTATTTAAATTACCCCTTGGAGGTGAGAAAAATAAGAAAAGTTGTACATTTTGAAATTCCAACTGATGACATGGATAGAGCTAAAAAGTTTTATTCTTCAGTTTTTGACTGGAAACTGCAAGATATGGGTAAGGGAATATTATAGGTATATTTGAGTATTTAAAGTAGAACTAAATCTATTCTGACTGGTAGATATTAAGCAGCACTGAGGAATTCTGAACTAGGTACTCTTAAAGTTACGCGCATAGTAGTTGTACCATCAACAACTAACCTATACATTCCCACATCCGATGTGGGAAGCTAGCTCATAAGGTGTTATTGGAACCACTTTTGGAATCTTCTGGAGGAGCTTGCAGTATTAACTTAGCTTATTGTAATTGCTAGCTTTGTTTGTTATATTCGCCTCAAAGTTATGGAAGCAGTAGAAACACCACCTGCTCAGGAAAAAGTTGAGGCAAAGAGAGCTCAAGCAATCGCCGCTTTTAATCAATTTTTCTTAGATAAATACCAAAGAAGCCTGGAGGGGGGAGAATATCTTAGCAGTTTTAATAAACTTGAATCTGGAGTGAGACTGGCAACAGGTGTAGAAGTTGTAGATCCTGAGGGGGCAATACCAATTTGGTACAAAGGAGATGGCTCATTTCAGACTACTTTCCATCTACAAGCTGGGGGAGAGGTAACTCAAACAGAACATATTCCTTGGATTTTTCCCGATGACTCTGAAGGAAAGCCTTATTTCTCTGTTTTAATGCTACATAGCCGTTTATTTAAGGAAGAACATTCGCTAAATTATGCTGACAGGGTACGCTTAGAAGCATACTATGATTCTTTAGAAGCGCAACGCTCAGGCAGATGGAGTCCTGATACGTCATATTTTGAATTTTCAGAATGGGATTTGAGAGAAAGAAGAGAAATAGTATTCCCTGTTTGATCCACAAACAGAAAAAAGAGAAGAGATGTGGAAGAGAACTCTAATAAAAACTATTGACAAATAATCTTGTAGTGATAAACTCCAATTTAAAGTATGGATAAGATAATTCCAGCTGTTATTATTGCTTTAATTGTAGGTGGAGTTATTGGATATTTTCTTCACAGTGGTATATCCTCCACCCCAAAATCTGAATCTCAACAAAAGACAATGTCTGATAAACAAAGCTCTCAGCCTTCAGCAGAGTCAGGCTCTAAAGAATGGAAGATACAAAATGCAAAAAGCGCTGGACCAGAAGCAATATCAAAAGAAGCAACTGTGTTTGACTGGCCAGAGAAAGAGGGAGCTCTGATGGCTACGCTTCAAACAGGTACCAATGATTGGACATGTCTTCCTGACTATCCCGTTTCCCCTGGAAACGATCCTATCTGCGTTGATAAACAATCATTGCTTTGGTTTCAAGCATATATGACAAAAAAGGAACCACAACTTTCTCAACTTGGTCTTAGCTATATGCTTCAGGGAGCTAGTGACGCATCCAATACTGACCCATTTGCGCAAAAACCTGCCCCTGGAGAAGATTGGGTTAGTGCTCCACCTCACCTTATGGTGTTTCCAACCGGCAAGCTTGATCAGAGCGTCTTCGGTACTGATGACAAAAGTGGTAAACCTTGGATTATGTGGGCAGGAACCCCATATGAGCACTTAATGATTCCAGTAAAATAATCTCAAAAGGCCTGCCCCGAGCGAACCTGTACTGAGCAAGGTCGAAGTAGTCGAAGGGTGTAGCTACAATTCCACCCCGGGGGTGTACAAGGAATATAATTTACAATTATAATAAAAAGTGGGTAGGGAAGAATTGTCTTAATTTAGAGACTTCTCTCCTTCTCTTAACCTACTCTTCCAAGTTTTAGAGCCTCTGCAGTAGTTGGACCGGTTTGGGTTCAGGTCAAACCAAAAGTTGGCTCCCAGCACTCCTGTTTAGCCTCAGCACTTGCCGTTAGCTCTCCTGATTTCTCAGAAGCAGAAGCCGCTTTAACCCTGCATAGCGGTTTGTTCAGCCACTACCCACTAAAATAATTTCAAAACAGGCTGGTTGTTACTAGGTCTACGTTGGGAGTTTCCCACCTAGAAGCATCGCAACCTTGCAGAACTCTACTTATCCTTACGGAATTACGAGGGGCTCAGCTCATCCCTCCACCTGTTTTGTCCATCCTGTAAGGATAGACTTTAAGATGGGGTCTACCCCTTAAGGAGTGTTTGTGTACAAATTTTCAACATACCTAAATATTAAATAACAAAATCAAGAACTTGTCAATACATATAAAGTGTATCAAATGTACACAATTTAGCTTCATTTGATTAAAATAATATTTA
>CAYWKL010000057.1:4479-5043 GCA_964459095.1 uncultured Gammaproteobacteria bacterium | reverse complement strand
TTAGAATTCTAAAATGGAAAGGCTTTTAAGGAGTGGTAATTACTACTGTATAGGGGGTTTTATCTGATTATAATAATGGAATATCGTAGAATGTATTTGGATCTTGAAACTGCGTGCAGAACGCCTTTTCATGAAAATGTGGGGTCTGGAAAGTTAACTGGTTTTACAAAAGATCTGGTTGATGAGGCTCACAAACAGAACTATGAATTATATCGGACATATGGGAATGAACCAAGAATAGTTGTTTTTGGAATAACACATTCTCAAGGAGATAATATAGATCAAATGGACAGAATTCTAAATATTTTAAGGCCTTTTTTTAATAACGATGATGCGTTGCTCTTAGAGGGTGCGGGGGGACCTTGTGAGATTGTTTTGTCTAATACTAAAGAGCCTCACTTGAATAGGCTTATAGCGGGGTTAGAAGGAAGGTTAAAAAGAATTATAATAAATGAGAATTTTCTCTCTTGGGCAAGAAATCTGGTTGACTTACAAAGTAAGCAATCGGCAGAAAAAGAGTACGGAAAAGATTCTTTTGAAATGCACGAGGACGGAATAGAAAAA
>CAYWKL010000057.1:0-4469 GCA_964459095.1 uncultured Gammaproteobacteria bacterium | reverse complement strand
ACAAGCAACTTGTGCCTGGTTTAACTCTTTTCAAAAAAGGGATGAGGATTTTTGCCTACACCCCATTGTCGGCTTAGTTCCTTTGGTCAAAAATACTTCTGCTACTTACGAACCGGTTAAAGGAAGGTTATGGCAGTTGGTTGGATTAATGCATTTGCATGCTGGAAACCTAGAAAGGATGCTAAAAGCTAATAACGCTTCATTTTTAATGTTGCTTCCAAAAGAAGGCTATGTTCCAAGCACGGACGATAAATCTACTTGAATTTGCTGCGGAGGAATTCCTTGTTTGAAATCACTAAATATTTTTCCTCTGCCGGTCCTAGAAGTAATTTTTTTAAATAACTTTAAATTTGTTTCTTCCAGCTCATCCAATCTAATTACTTCAACCCGAATTCCGTCATTTGATCTTTTATATTTAACAGCAACTCCTGTTTCTTTATATACTAACATAAGTTCTGAACCGTCCTCTGATCTTAGGACTTCTCCGATTTGATGGCCCCCTTTACTTTCTTTTGCTGCTGCTTCTATTAAGCTCAATATTGATTTATCCCTTTCAACAGCACTCTTGCTGGCGGAGAATATTGTTTGCAACTCTCCATCGGTATTTTTAACTGCTACGGTAAATTCGCTTTCTCCAAACGAAGCTATATGCAAGGTGTTTCCTGTATGAGAAGGAATTTTAAAAGTTATTTTTTTATTTGTGCTTTCTATTGCTTCGTCTATCCCTTCTGGCAGTTCATTGCTATGTTTAAGCAGATGCCTATATCCAAAGCCGCTTCCGCGTAATGTGTTGTCGGGTTTAACAAAAACCCTTATGGATGGTTCTGCAGAGAACTCAAACGTTTTTAATCCTGTTTGTCCAATTCCCTTTAGTTTAAAACAGCCTTTACACCTTTCAAATAACAGGACTACATCTTCGTCAGAAATACCGGCCCGTAAATTTACCCCTTCATAACCTTTAAAGTTCATTGCCCCGATTAATTGTCCAAGATCATCTGGTTCAGTTAGTTCATTGATTATTGCCTCTAGACTTTTTGGTTGTGTAACAAATCTGTTCTGTTTGGAGATGGTCACTATTTCTAATGCCCCTAAATCATCTGTGGTTAAAACGTCAACTGAATTACCCTCTCGGGCCAGAACCCTACCATACTTACCATAAACATACAGTAGTGGCGATGTTTCCCCAGAACCAACTATTTTTCCAGTTCTTACGTTTATATCAATTTTTTCCGGCAATCTTGAGATAATTGCTACCCTTCTCGCTTCGTCTTTTTGTAACGAAGTTATTGACGCTTCAAAATCTTCTCTTCCCAACTCTAATTCTCTTGCTAGTCTTACATTAATTCTTTCTAAAGTTCCTAATGGATCTTTTTTGTAATCTTCTTTTAATCTCCTTTCTAAAGAGGGATCAATTTCTCCTTTATCTAAGAAGAGTTTGTTTGCTTGGGTTATAGGATCTGCTGGTTCGGCAGTAACTTTTGGTTGCTTAGAAGAGGTACTTAAAGCTGTTAGAGTAAAATCGTCGCTTCCATCATAGAGTCTTTCTGAAAGGCGATCTACTAATTCTGCTGGATGGATATCAGGATTGTTTTCAATTAGGTTTTTAATTACATCATTCACTTCAAAATTTCTTGCGTTACTTAATATTGCTTTTGGACTTAATCCGTTTCCTTCTAATAAGCCATCTGATCCAGTCAGCACGTGGGTTACATCCTTATCTAAGACTATTGAATTAATAACATCGTCATTTAAAGTTTCTCTTGCTATACTCGCTGTTTCTGGCCCGATTATTATTATGCCTTTTTCCTTGATCCCTGCTAATCTGAGATAGTCATCGGCGCGTATTACTTCTGTTCCGCTAGGGGTTCTTTTGACCAGCAGTGGGGGTATGCCTCCGAATCTTACCCACTCTAATTTTCTTGTTTTTTTATCAAATCTTACTAGGGTTCCTGTGGTAAATAAATCTGGTCTGCTTAATGTTCCAGATGCATCTGTATAAGCATGCGCAGCTTCTACTAAAGGATCCCCGAATTTTCTTGTTTTTCCTGTTGGAAGGCCTGCCTGATCTAGTATTGGTACTTCCCCTTTTATCATTCTTTGTAAAAAAGTTTGGTATCCCAATGCAGATGCACTAGCTCCAGGGATTCCATGCCCTCTTCCATCAGTTATCAGCAAAATTTCTCTTCCTTGGCTATCTTTTGTGAAAAATGCTCCGTCCCCACTAAATGGCTCTTTCGCTTTTAATTCTCCTCTAAAAGGAATTATTTTTGCACCAAGGCCTACTTGGACTGCCTGGGACAAAGAAAGTTCTGATTGTTCTTTCATAAATTTGCCTGCTAATATGGCTTCTGCAATTTCTTTCTCTGGTGGGGAATTCCGTTTGTTTGATGCCAATACCTCTAGATAATCTACTGTTGCTTTCACATCCTCGGGGTTATTTTGCCTTACTATATTTAATAAATCGTTAATAGTTTTTTCATTGAAGTCTTGTTCTACTTTTATTTTTGCATCAACCTGGTCTGCAATTTGAATTCTTGTTTTAGGATCTAGTGATTTGCCTGCAAGTTCTCTTGCATTACGCGCTTGTGTTAGTTCATTGTTCAAACCTGTTAATTGTGAGTTAACTAGGGTTAATTCTGGTGGTTTTACTCTTGTTTGTGCAAATTGTGCAGTTAGTTCACCCTGTTCTTTTTCTAATAGGTTTATTTCCTGTTCTAATTTGACTTCTTGTTCCCATGCTCTTGCAAACTCGTCAGCCGGGGTTAATCTTTTTGGTACTGTTGCTTTTGGGGATTCTGTTTTGAATTGAGGTAATAATTGCACAGGAGATCCTGTACTAGATAAACCTGTTTCCATGTTAAAAACAGCATCCTCTATGGTTTGTTGATCTCCCAAGGTTCTTATTATCTTAACGCCATAATCCTTTTTTGTTAACCCTGGCGTAACTATAAAATGAACTTTTCCAGGGCCAGATACTATCTTTCCTATCCACATTTCAGATTCGGTTCCATCATCAAATTTTACTGTTATTGGTGAATAAAGTAAGAGATTACGTATATCTGGATCAGAGGGGTTTAATGTTGTTGGGAATAGAAGAGCTTGTTTTAAAGCCTGGTCAGTTCCAGTCTCACTTACTTTTAATATACCTTCTAGATAAGCAATTCGTCCTTTAGTAAATGCAGGGAGCTCCGAAGAGCCAGCAGCCTCCGCTGTTTCTAGGTTTCTTCTTTCAGACTGGATTTCATTTTCTATATATTCTTTGTTATTTATTATGACCCTTCTTAGTCTACTAAGTTTTTTCGGGGTTATTGTTCTTGGATCAAATGGCGCTGCTTCAATCTCCTTTAGGGCGGAATTTAACTCCTCTGAACCAGAACTACGAAATACTGTTGGATGCGTATGTGCTATAATAGCTACTTTAGGTTTAATAGGACGTATTACAGAATAAGGGAATGATTTTATTTCTATTCCTGATAATTTATCTATTAATTCCCATTGTGTCATTTGCTCTACTGGGGGCATAAATCTTAAATTTCTACCAAAGGTTTTTTCCAAATCTATATGATCTAACCTACCAAAGTACACTATATCCCGTTTGGCTTGGTTGATATCAATAATATTTCCTTGGAGATTTTTGACTCTGCTGGTGCTTCCCACCAATACAATTGTTTCTCCTTTACCCCCCAAATCTAGTGTATATCCTATTGAAGGAGATATGATTTTACTTGCTCTACTTATCCTATTCAAAACTTGTTCTTGAAGTTCTGGAGATAGTTTGTCAAACTTTGGGGCTTCTACACCCCTAAAAAGATCCGGGAAACTTTCTTTTAGATTTATTTCATCCATCACTTCTTGAACTTTTGCTTTTGCTCTTTGTATACGGTCTAAATTAGCAATAAGGTTTCTATCTGTTTCATCTGGGTATCCATGGCCTACTTTGAATACTATGGCTTCTCCTGATCTTGGGATTGTTTCATAGCCTTCCTCTGATATGGTATTTCCTTTTACACTTATTATTAGATCAGATCCTATTTCAGTACCTCTTTTTTTTGAAGAAGCTAATAACCTTAGATCTTGCGTTGGATTTTGTTGAATCTTTATTGTTTTGCCGTTTGGTAATGGTACTTCTATTACCTCTGTTTCTTTTGCTACTTCAGTTGGTAAGATTTCTGATTCTATTTCTCTTATTGTTCTTGTTTGAGCGAGCGTATGAAAATCTTGGGCTTCTAAAACTTTTCTACCTCCAATCATGGAAGGTAACACTTGTCCTTCTATTAACATTGTAACTCTTCTTCCGTTTATTTCAAATAAATTATTGCCTAACTCCCTATACCCTGGTTCTTCGAGAGCAATTCTTAGGTAGTTATCTATTTCTTGAGAATTTCTTAATGTTAGTCCGTGGATTAACGTGCCGCTATCATCAGCGAAAACTGTTTCAAGTTTTGGATTTAATTCTCCTAATCCTTGTT
>CAYWKL010000056.1:0-5224 GCA_964459095.1 uncultured Gammaproteobacteria bacterium | reverse complement strand
CATCTGGCAAAAAACCAGCAAAAAATATTTCTCAAGCTTATAAATATTTTGGTGATAGAATAGATTTATATGTAGATGCTGGAGAAAAAAAATCTTCCCCTTCGACTTTGATAGAAGTTAAAGATGACAAGATAAAAATATTAAGACTAGGTTCTGTTAAAATAAAGGATATCCATGAGTATTCCTGAGGAAATTTTTAAAAGTTATGATATAAGAGGAATTTATCCCACGCAATTAAATGAAGAGAATGTAGTACCTGTCGCCCAAGCCATCTATAAACTTCGCCTGGAGAAATTAAAAAAAGATGCGCCGCTATAAATTGCTTTGGGTTATGATATGCGGCTTTCAACCCCTAAATTATTTGAAGCGGTTTCCAAAACATTAGTTAATCTTGGCGCAGAAGTAGTTGATTTAGGATTAGTTTCTACTCCTTCCCTTTATTTTGCAGTTTTTACTTATAAGTATGCTGGAGGTATTCAAATTACAGCCTCTCATAACCCAAAAGATTATAATGGCTTAAAAATGGTTGTTTACTCGCCTAAAGGCTTAATTAAAATCGGAAAAAATACTGGCATGGATCAAATTAAAGAAATGACATTAAGAAATATAGAATTCCCAAAAACTGAAGGAGGAAGACTCGTAAAAAAGGAGAATATACTCTCTGATGAAATAAATAGTGCATTAAAAATTGTCGGAAATCCTGAGTTGAAGTCATTTAGAATTGTCGCTGATGCAGCTAATGCCATGGGTGCATTATACATTGAGGAACTATTTAAAAAGATTCCAGGACAATTGATAAAAATGAATTTTAATCTTGATGGAACTTTTCCCTCTCATCAAGCAGACCCATTAAATCATGAAAATTTAAAAGATTTACAGAAAAGAGTAATTGAAGAGAGAGCTGACTTAGGTTTAGCACCTGATGGCGATGGGGATATATTATTTTTTATAGACTATAAAGATAAGAGTGTTCCCCCTTCTATCATTACTGCCCTTATTGCAAGAGAAATATTAAAAAAACAAAAAGGCAAAACTATCATTGTCGACATTCGTTATATTATGACCCCAAAAAAAATAATTGAAGAGAGCGAAGGAATTTTTGCATTAACCAGAGTTGGACATGCTTTTATTAGCGAGAAAATGAAAGAAATTGATGCAGTATTCGCTGGTGAATCATCAAGTCATTATTTCTTTAAAGAAACTGGCAGTGCTGAAGCTCAAATTCCAGTCATCCTATTTGTCCTAAAAGTAATGACACAAGAAAATAAATCTCTTTCAGAACTAGTTACAGATCTTAGAAGGTCACACGAATCAGGGGAAATAAACTTTGAAGTTAATAATGCAAATGAATTAATGGATATTATTAGGAAAGAATACTCTGATGGAGAAGTATCTGAAATGGATGGTATAACTGTTGATTATCCGGAATGGAGATTTTCACTTAGAACTTCAAATACAGAACCACTACTGCGTCTTAATATAGAATCAAGAAATGCTGAAGATGTACAAAATAAAAAAGAGGAAATTATTTCAATAATTGAAGAACACAAAATTACCTCTTAGGAGATTGTTTTTTAGCTCTAGCTTTATGAGCATGACCATATTTTCTTCGCTCCTTAACCCTTGGATCTCTCGTTAAAAATCCTGCTTTTTTTAAAATTGAGTGGAATGTTTCCTTATTTTCTTTATCTAGGGCTCTAGAAAGTCCATGAACAATTGCATCAAGTTGTGAGGATTTTCCCCCTCCTACTATTTTTATGCTGGCAGTGTACTTTCCTAAAGTATCAGTTATTTCAAGTGGCTTCTGATAGATTCTTTGCATTAACGGGCCTTTAAAATATTCGGAGATTGGCTTTCCATTAACTGTTATTTGACCTTGTCCTTTAAGTAACCTTATTCTTGCAACAGATTCTTTTCTTCTTCCTACAGCAGAAATGAAATTATTTTTATCCATTTGGTTTTCTTCCTAACTGTTTCTCAAATGGGTGCTCGCTTCCCGGAAATACATAAAGCTTTTTAATCATTTTCCTCCCTAATCTAGTTTTTGGAAGCATTCCTGAGACAGCATGACGTATTAAATCTTGCGGCTTTCTTTTTAATAAATCAGAGAATTTTTCTTCTCTTAAACCACCAGGATAACCTGAATGCCTTACGTATTTTTTTTGCTCTGGCTTTTTACCTGTCACTTTTATAAAACTAGCATTTGTAACAACAATAAAATCCCCCATGTCCAAATAAGGAACAAAATTAGTTTTACTTTTTCCCATTAATTTCCCTGCAATTTGTGTAGCAAGTCTTCCCAAAATTTGATCTTTAGCATCAACTAAGTGCCAATCCCTTTTTATTAATTTAGCGGACAATGAATTTGTACTCATTGTTTACTATCAACTTTCTTTACACCATCAACTAAACTTAATACCACCTGCATTGAGTTGTCTCCTTGTCTTCTGCTAAGTTTTACCATTGTAGTATATCCTGAAGTACGGTCTTTGAATCTAGCTCTTATATCTGAATAAAGTTTTTTTTGAGCTTGTTTATTAATAACAAACTCTGAAACTGCAAGAATATCTTTGTTTTTCTTTGCCTTGTTGATGATTTTATCAACTAAACCCTTAATAGCTTTTGCTTTTGCCTCTGTGGTTTTGATTTGTTCGTGAAGAATTAAGGACTGAATAAGATTTTTAAAAAGTGCAGTCCTTTCATTTCTAGTTCTTCCAAGGTGTCTACCATGAACTCTATGCCTCACTTAAAGCAAGCCCCCTCTCCTGAAGTTTTTCTGCAATTAAACTTAAGGATTTTGCACCCAAGTTTTTGGCTTTCATTAAGTCACCTTTTGGAATTTCAATTAATTTCCCAACAGTATCAATTTCTATAGCTTTAAGTGCGTTTGTAATTCTTACAGGGAGATCTAACTCTTCAATTGAAGCTTTAAGTAACTCATCAGAAATTTTATTTGTCTCAATTACTGGCTCTTCTTCCTCAACAGGGTTAAAGATTTGTTTAAAATACTCAGATAGAATTTCTGCTGCCTTATTTACTGCCTCAAGCGGAGTAATTGTCCCATCCGTTGTAACTTCTAAATTAAGTTTGTCAAAATCAGTTCTTCTTCCAACACGTGTCTGTTCTACTTTATAATCAACAGACAAAACTGGGGTGTAAATGCTATCCACAGGTATAACTCCAATCTCATTGGATTTTCTTTCTTCAACTGGTACATAACCTACTCCTGGTTCTATAGTCATCTCAATATTTAATTTGAGTTTAGGATCTGTGATTGTAGCAATATATGCATTAGGATTTACAATTTCACCTGCACCCATTGTGTTAATGTCTTTACCCTTAACTTCCCCTTTTTCATTTTTTTGTAAAACAGCTTTTATTGGTTTGTCTCCATCAATTTTTATTCTGATTTTTTTAAGGTTTAAAATTATTTCTATAACATCCTCAACAATACCTGGGATTGTAGAAAATTGGTGGGAAATATTATTTATTTTTACACTTGTTATTGCAGCACCAGGAAGAGAGCTTAACATACATCTTCTTAAACTATTACCCAAGGTGTGCCCATAACCTTGCTCTAAGGGCTCTAAAGAAATTAAAGCCCAATTTAGCTTTTCTTCTTCAACTTTTACTTTAAATCTAATCATAATATTTAATGTCTTATCCTGCTCAATAATCTCCTGCTACCTCTCCCTATCCATTTAGCAAAAGCAATAAAATCATCTACATTTGGCAAAGCTGCTAGGTATTCTCTTGTTGATAAAGGTCTTGTTTCTCCTTCAGCTCTAGTTCTAGGACGAGCCGGAGCAAAAACACCTAAATATTCTCTAAGACTTAATGGTTTCCTTAATTCTGGTCTATCATTCATAGTTTATCTACTGTAAAATTCGACTATTAGTTGTTCATTAATAGCTTGTTCCATTTCCTCTCTTGTTGGATTTCTTAAAACCTTGCCTACTGTGGCTTTCCTTTCAAGCCATTCCGGCAAGGTCTCCAAACTTTCTAGATTCTTTTTAACTTGTGTATTATCCACAAATTTTGCTGAAATTGCAACTATTGAGCCCTCTTTCACCCTAAAAGAAGGGATATTTACTTTTTTCCCATCCACAGTCACATGCCCATGAGTAACAAATTGTCTTGCTTCATATCGGGACTTTGCGAACCCCAGTCTGTAAACTATATTATCTAGTCTTTGCTCCAAGAGCTCAAGAAGCACTTGTCCAGTTGCGCCTTTTGATTTTGAAGCGCTAGCTACTGTATTTCTAAATTGTTTTTCTGAAAGCCCAAAAAGTCTTTTAGCTTTTTGCTTTTCTCTAAGTTGAATCCCATATTCAGAAAACCTTCTTCGAAATTTTACTCCACGCATTCCAGGAGCTACCGCACCTTTTCTTTCGATATATTTTGTATCTTTTGAAGTTAAAGCAATTCCTTCTCTTCTAGAGAGTCTTCTTTTAGGACCAGTGTAACGGCTCATTAAACGCGTCTCCTTTTCTTTGCTCTTGGACCGTTGTGTGGGACAGGGGTCACATCTGCAATCATTGATAAATTAAGCCCAGCATTTCTTAGCGCTCTTATGGCTGCATCTCTCCCTGGTCCTGGACCCTTAATATAAACCTCAACTGAGCTTACTCCCATCAGTTTCCCTTTTTGTGCAACTGTCTCAACAGCAGTTATTGCTGCAAAAGGCGTGGCTTTTCTTGCTCCTTTAAAACCGACGTTTCCAGATGAGCTCCAGGCCAAAGTATTTCCTTTTAAATCAGTTAGAGTCACTAAAGTATTGTTAAAGGTTGCAGTAACATAGACTCGACCTGCTCCAACTGAGGTAGGGGCCTGTCTTTTTGATTTTACTTTTGATTTTATAGTTGTCTTTTTAGCCACTATGCTTTAGTTCCTCCTCCACTACTTGCCGGTGCAGCCATTTTTCCCACTACTTCTTTTCTAATTGTTCCTACTGTTTTTCTTTTACCTTTTTTAGTTCTAGCATTTCTTCTTGTGTTTTGTCCTCTTACTGGTAAACCTTTTCTGTGCCTTAAGCCTCTATACGCACCAATATCTTCCAATCTTTTAATATTTTCCTGAATATTTCTTTGCAGATCCCCTTCAACCATTACTTTTTCAACTGCTTTTTGAATTCTGTTAACTTCTTCTTCACTTAGATCTTTGATTCTAATAGAACCATCTACTTTAGCTTCAGCTAAAATAGGGACTACATTAGATCTTCCAA
>CAYWKL010000055.1:0-5242 GCA_964459095.1 uncultured Gammaproteobacteria bacterium | reverse complement strand
CCTCCAGAGCTAAGAGAAAAATTTATAATTCGAGAAGGAGACTTAAGGCTTTATAGAGCAGGTTTACCTAATGGTTTTAATCCTGTTGGATTCCAGAGTAATTTTACTAGAGATGGAATCCAGGCTGCAATCTTATTTAAAGACCCATATATGCTAGCGGATCAATTAAAGTTTAGTGCATATAGACAAGCCAACAAAAAAGACCCGCGAACAGGAGCAGAACCAGGTAAACCCCATCATGAATATCCTGGAGTAGAAATAAGAGGATTATCAACTGAATATAATGCTTGTGATAGCGCAGCCTGGTTCCTAATAGGATTTTATCAGCTTGCGAGGCTTAGTCAAGATTATTCTTTACCAAACGAGTACAGAAGAGAAATAACTAGTGCAACAGACTATATAATTTCTCATTTGGCCACAGAGGGCTTATTTCAGGAAAGTCCAGAGTTTTCAGGCGCAGAAAGGTTTGCGCTTAATGTAACTTATTGGAAAGATTCTCAAATCCCTCAAAGAGAGGGAGGTCAACCAGCTTACCCAGTAGTTTATTCCTTAGTTCAGGCTCAAAATCTAGAAGGTTTACGAAATGCAGCCTCTCTTTTAGACTCAAGAGAGTTACGAGGTATATCTGAAAGGATGAATTCTGCGCTGCAAAGGATGTTCAGTCCAAATTTGGGAACTTTTAGCTTAGCACATGACCGGATGGGGGTAATTGATGTAATCAGTTCTGATATTTTAACTTCCCTATACTTTCTACGTCCAGAAGATTTAACTGAGCTACAATTAAGAGGTATTTGTAGGAAAGCATCAATACTGGAAACACCAGCGGGTTTTAGAACTTTAGATCCAGAGGTAGCCGCGACAATGGAAGATAAATACCATGCTGAAACTGTATGGCCTTCTGAACAAGCTTTAATTCATGCCGGAGCAAGAAAGTTCAAAGAAGCATTGGAAAGAAAGGGTTCACTTGAATTATCAGCTATGTTGGGTAGGGTAGAAGAAGTAAGTGGTCGTGTAATGAGTTACCTTGGAGATAATAATACTGAGATATTTGTAGTTAACGGTGATCAAATTGTGAAGGGTGGTTGTGATCCCCAACTTTGGACTTTAGGAGCTAAAAGCTATTTTGCTAGGATAAATACACCCTCCGGGTGATTTAGCTTGACACCTTATCTTTATACGGATAATGCTTGATTGATTTTTCTGTTAGTATGCTTTTTGCCACCAACTTGCTAAGCTGCATACTGAATAGATGCTTGAATTTGCTCTCTAGTTAAGAAAGGATATTCCCTTAGCATTTCTTTAACTTCCATGCCACCAGCTAAAAATTCCAGAATAATTTCAACAGACATTCTTGTTCCTGCAATAATAGGCTTACCTCCTAAAATCTTTGGATTTTGAGTAATTAAAGCTTGTTTATTCATATCATGATATTATCATATTTTTGAAAAATTTGCGGTGGGAGTGGGATTCGAACCCACGGTGGAGTTTCCCCCACACAATCTTTCCAGGATTGCCAGTTAAACCACTCCTGCATCCCACCTGAAACTAGGCTGTATTATAACTAGATTCTAGACGCTAGTCACTAGACGCTAATTATTGCTTTCGGATTTATTTTGGTGTATGATGCAGGCACAATTTCTGGTGGTCAAATTGCTACTTGCGGGCGACTGGATGATTGTAACAAATATGGATGATTTAGATTTAATTAAACAGAAAGTAAGTGTTGTTGATCTTATTGGTGAGTATCTCCCTTTAAAAAAAACAGGTATAAATTTTAAAGCCCTTTGCCCTTTTCACAGCGAAAAAACTCCATCTTTTGTAGTTTCCCCTGAGCGTGGAATCTGGAAGTGCTTCGGTTGCCAAAAAGGTGGCGATATCTTTAAATTTGTGATGGAAAAAGAAGGTTTAGAGTTTAAAGATGCCCTGGAAATGTTAGCCAAAAAAGCAGGAATTGTTTTAAAAAGAACCCCCCAAAAAAAAGATTTTAAGTTTAAACTTTTTGAAATAAATCAAAAAGCTTCTCAATTTTTTAGCTATATGCTATCCGAGCATGATTTGGGTAAATCAGCTTTGGATTATTTAAAAAAGCGCGGTCTAGCCCAAGAGACTATTAAGGAGTTTGGATTAGGATATGCACCTCTAAGTTGGGAAACTTTAGTTAAATTTTTGGAAAAAAGAAAATTTTCTAGAAAAGAAATTATAGAATCAGGCTTAGCTGTAGCCTCCCAGCGTGGAGGATATGATAGGTTTAGAGGAAGAATAATGTTTCCTCTTTTAGATGTTCAAGGCAATGTTTTAGGTTTTTCAGGAAGAATTTTAAATACAGGTGAGCCAAAATATGTGAATACTCCTCAAACTCCTATTTTTGATAAGGGAAAATTTTTATTTGGGATAAATTTAAGCAAAGGGGAAATAAAGCAAAAGAAGGAATCAATTATAGTTGAGGGGGAGATAGATATGATAGCATCCTACCAAACTGGTATAAAAAACATAGTTGCTTCAAAAGGCACTGGCTTAACTGAAGGACAGCTAGAGCTTATTAAGCGATATGCAGAAACTATTATTTTATGTTTTGATTCTGATTTAGCTGGAGACTGGGCTTCAAGGCGCGGAATTGAGATTGCAGACAGACTAGGTTTGAATATAAAGGTAATAGAGATTGAAGGGGGGAAGGATCCTGCAGAGCTGTGTCTTAAAGATCCTAAAGAGTGGAAAAAGTTAGTTGATTCTTCAGTATCAGTTTATGATTACTACCTAAAATCAGCTGCAAAAAGATATTCATTAAAATCACCTGAGGATAAAAAAGCAATCTCACAAGAGTTGATCCCAATTTGGCAAACAATCTCAGATCCTTTGGTTAAAGAGCACTATATACAAAAACTAGCAGCACTGCTGCAGGTAAAAGAAGAAATTATAAGAACAGAAGTTAGGAAAAAATCCACAAAAGCTTTTTCATTTAAAGAGAAAGTGAAAAATATTCCTTTGGTAAAAGATGAAAGAGAAATAACAGACAGAAAAGACCTCTTAGAGGAGTATTTGGTAGCTTTACTTTTACATCTTCCTTCAGATATTACTTATGTTCCTACATTTCCTGAGACTATTTTTACTAAAGAGGCCCTTAAACAAATTTATGTAATGCTAGTTTTATTCCTTGATACCATTTCCTTTCAAGGAAAATCATTTGATATAAATGACTTTATAAAAACACTTCCTACTGATATTGTAGATATGGTGGATAGAATTTATTTAATGCAAATAGATGAAAGATTAGAAATTAGAGACTACTGGCAAAAGGAACTTGAGCTAGTTGTATCAGAACTAAAGAAAATGTTAATAAAAGCATCTTTAGAAAAACTTTCATTAAAAATAAAACAGGCTCAAACTTTTGAAAAAATAGAGACACTGGAGGTTTTGAATAAGAGATTCAGAGATCTCTCGGTAAAACTGAAAAGCATCTGAACCCTTGCGACTTAGAAAGTCTTAAGCGTTTTAGGGATTTATCTGTAAAGTTAAGGAATTTGTAAAAAGTTAAAAAAAATATGAGGAAAAAGAAAAAAAAACAAGAAAGAGTTAATAAATTTAAGCTACTAAGAAAAACATCAATAAACAGAGCTGCTAAATCCAAAGCAACATCTCTTGATGAAAAGAAATTAATTAAGCTTGGGAAAGAAAGAGGTTTTGTAACTCAAGATGAAATTTTGCAAATTTTTCCTAAACCTGAAGAGAATTTAGAGGAGTTGGATAATTTTTACCTTAAGTTAATTGAGGCTGGGATTGATGTTTTTGAAACAACCTCAGAGGGAGCTGATGAAGAAAAATCAATAACAGAGCTGGAACGAGAGCTAGAAGTTTTGTCAACCTTAGATGAGGGATCAGTTACAGATCCTGTAAGGCAATATTTGCGCGATATTGGGAAAGTTTCGCTGCTTAATGCTGCACAGGAGATTGAACTGGCTAAAAAAGCGGAGAAAGGGGAAAAGAGGGCAAAACACCAGCTTATTTCTGCAAACTTAAGACTAGTGGTCTCAATTGCCAAAAAATATGTTGGAAGGGGTATGAGTTTGCTTGATTTAATTGAAGAGGGAAATATTGGGTTAATGAGGGCTGTTGAAAAGTATGATTGGAGAAGAGGATTTAAATTCTCAACTTATGCTACCTGGTGGATTAGACAGGCTATCACTCGTGCTATAGCAGATCAGGCTCGAACTATAAGAATTCCTGTACACATGGTTGAAACCATAAATAGGTTTAATAGGACTCAGCGAAGATTAATGCAGGAGCTAGGGAGAGAACCTACTCCTGAGGAAGTAGCTGAGGCGCTAGGAATTGATGCAAGCAAAGCAAGAGAAATAGTTAAAGTCTCTCAAGAACCAACCTCCTTAGCTACACCAGTAGGAGATGAGGATGATAGCCAGCTTGGAGATTTTATAGAAGCTCCAGGTTTAAAACCTGATGAGCAGGCAACCAGAGAACTTCTAAAAGATCACCTAGATGAGGTGTTAAACACTTTATCTCCTAGGGAAAAAAGAGTGCTCCAACTACGGTTTGGGCTAGAAGATGGGAAACAAAGAACACTTGAGGAAGTAGGGAAAGAGTTTGGAGTCACTCGAGAAAGAATTAGACAAATAGAGGCAAAAGCTGTTAGAAAACTAAAACATCCAACCAGAGCTAAAAAGCTAAGAGACTATTTAGAGTAACTAAACTAACTAATTTTTTAATCTCACGGGCTCAATGTTAATAGCTTGGTTTGTATAGCTTAAGCTAACATCAAAATGATCAAAAAATCCTTGTTGACCTAAGATACCATGCCCAAAATCACTTATTTCTGCAAAAATTACATTAGTTTCATAAATTACTGGACCTATTTTAATCGTAACTTTACTCCAGTATCCTAGTATCTTACTTTTACCAACACCCATGAATCTTGCTCTATCTTTATGGTTAAGTTTGATCTCAAGTAAATCTGCAATATCCATATTAAAGATACAATAATCAGCTCCTGAGTCTATTAAAGCAGCATAAAGCATAAATTTGGTTGGTGATCTTAAAATAATTGGTATAACAGGCCTGAATATATTAGGAGCAAATTCAAAATAATCAAAGGTCATCCAATAATTTGAGGCGCACCAACAATTGGTAAAACTTCTTTGGGTACCTGCATCATTAGAGGCATCTTGAACCCCTTTTTTTGGGCATTTTCTAAAACCTCTTTAAGTATTTTACCAGAAGCTACAACTTTATT
>CAYWKL010000054.1:2760-5413 GCA_964459095.1 uncultured Gammaproteobacteria bacterium | reverse complement strand
AGTTAGCGTTGTTCCTGAGCAGGCGAAAGGAGTTGTGAGCTACATAAATAATTGCGTTGAAGATATTGCTGTTGACGGTATAAAATTATTGGGCTTTCAAGGAGGATATATTGAAATTCCCAAAAGCATTAATTCCAGACAGTATTTACAAGCAGATCCATTAACTAAAGTACCTTATTGGATTTACGGAAATAAAGCTGCTATCCCCTCTCCGCAACAAATGGAACTGCAGTTGGAAAATTATATTAATAAAAGAGTGGATGCTGAATGTGATTTTTATGAATTTCCTGATTTTAAATTCAGCAAAGATAGGATAATTAGTGATGTTCAGATTGTCGGTGGAAGTGTAATTGTCAAACTAGAGTCGAATATTGAAGTGGATATTAAAGACAATGTTTATCCTTTGACGGATTATATTGGAGTTAATGTTCCTGTTGATTTGAAATTATTGTACAATATGGCTGTTGACATAATTAATAGAGAAATAAGAGAAGGAAAAATAGGAAAAGCTCCATTCGAAAAAGCCACTGTTGAATTAATTGCAAGCTATTCAAAAGATGAAGATTCAAAGATTGTTGACATTCCTCCAATGGCTAAATTTGATTATAGCTGTAACCCTAAAACTTGGATTATGGAAAATGTAAGAGAAGATGTGAAAGAAATTCTGAGCGACGGTATGAGATTTTTGCGAGCTGAAGGTGCAGATAATTTTGATTATAGAGGGATTTATGTTAATTTAGTTATTGATAATGTGTTCTCTAAAAGTTATAATGATGTTCTGGTTGATTTTTATTATAACAAAGACTGGCCGATGTCTTTAGATATCTATCCAAGAAACGGAGTTGCATTAAAACCAAGTACTATGAAATTAGGATTTCCATTTTTGCCTTTATTTTGTTATACTGCATATAATTTTAGATACAGCATTCAATATCCTTTGATGGTTAATCTGGAGAAAGATGGATTCTTGTTCAGATTTCCGATAGAGGTTTCTATTTTAGATAATTATCCTGGGAGGGATATTGAAGGGGAGCAAATCAATACTGACTTTGGAGATAGAACAACTAGGTTTTGTGATGAGGAACAAAGATTGAGCGAGGCTATCAATGTTGTTACGATTGATGCAATTACTGGAAGGCCGTTAGATAATGTTCAGGTTTTGTATGTTTGCGGCGTTAACAGCTGTGCCATCGGAAACACTAAACTCGAGGATAATGAGGCTAAGTTAAATAAAAAATTTCCTTTATGCTTCAATGGAGAGGTAAGATTAAGCAAGGAAGGATATGGTGATTTCACAAATGAATTAACTACCTTGGATAGTGGAGAAAGGAGAGTATTTGGAGTTATGAAACCTCTATTAGAGAAGGAAATTGAGTTGAGGGTTGTTGAATTAGAAAACGGAATTGCTGGTGTAAGGAGATTGAATGAAAATGAGGTGGCTAGTGTGCAATTCAATATTTTGGAGAACGATAATATTAAAGACCAAATAGGAATTGTGTTTGAGGGCGATGGTGTAGAAAATATTGAATTATTACCTGAGCAACAATATAATATCTTGATTAATTTGGTCTTAGATCAGAAAATTATTATTCCTAAAAGCAGATATCAAGGACAGGAAATTCCATCGCAGGAAATCGACAACGTTCTACTTGGAGGCGCTGATTTTGATGCATTTATTTCTCATGACGATTTGTCGAGCAACAAGAAAATAATAATCTTTGCAATATCAAATGGAGTTCCGCAGAATTATGAAGACTATGTCGAGAACTTTGATGCAAGAGCATTAAGCGAGATCCATCGAGATAAATTGGAGTTGAGGTTTGAATGAAATTGAAAATAATTTCCATACTAATGATGGTTTTGATAATTGGAATTAATTTTAATTTGTCTCTTGTGCTTGCTCAAACTCAGGGGAGTGTAGGAGGTCCTCAATTTGGGAATTCTTATGACACTGACGGGGATGGAGTATGCAATTACCCTCGAGGGCATAAAAACAATGATGGCAAGATTGGATATATACAGTTGCAATGCAATGACACTCCTTATGGTGATTTATGCCCTGGAACTGCTTTAAATGACCGGCCTGTTGGAGATGGTTTTAGTAACAGCGGCTGTGGACCTAGCCAAACTGGAAGATTGATTAATTTTTGGAGTATATCAAGAGGAAAATTAACACCTGCAACATTGAAGGTTAATTGGATCACCGATACTAGGAATGGGGTGCTTGCATATCAAGAAATTAATCTTGTAAGGAATCCAACTTTTATTAATCAGAATATTGAATTGAGAGACGTTGATGCTAGTTGCGATTCTGGCATTGGAATAGACAAAGCAAGCGGACAGCATAGAGAAATTGCTGGAGGATTTATTTCTGATGCTAGTATTATTCGGATGACAGACACTCAGGCAAATGCTCAGAATGAAAAAAGAGTGATACAATTTAGAGTAAGGCAGAGAGGAGAAACCGGAAGCGATAGTGACATTAGAACTAAAAGTGCTATTAGTTTGGCTTCTGAGAGAGTTAAAGGTATAGATGAGATAAAGACGACATGCAGGATAAGAATTAATCAATGTGTTAAAAATGATAATGGAGGATGTGTTCCTGTTTATCCTGTTGAGCAAGAGGAGATAGATTTCTTTATTCCAATTGATA
>CAYWKL010000054.1:2125-2750 GCA_964459095.1 uncultured Gammaproteobacteria bacterium | reverse complement strand
CAATTTAGAGTAAGACAGAGAAGCGAGACTGGAAGCGACACCGATGTTAGAACTAAAAGCTTGATTAGCGGATCTTCTGAAAGAGTTAGGGGCATAGATGAAATAAAAACTACTTGCAGGATAAGAATTAACCAATGCGAAAGAGCTGGAGCTGGAGCTGAAGAGGGTTGTATTCCTGTTTATCCTGTTGAGCAAGAGGAGATAGATTTCTTTATTCCAATTGATACTTTGGCTTTACAGCCTCCTGAATTTGCCTTGGATGGAGGCATTGCCTTAGCTGAGAAAATAATTGATTTTACAAATGACTTGATTCCTAAGTTTGACAAGGCTTATAGATTCACATTAAGATGGTGCAGCTATTCAATTTTTGCAGTGCTTGCGACTAAGATTTTATCTTTAGGAACTGGGTTTGGTAATTTAGCTGACATTATATGGTATGGTCCTAAAGAAATTAGAAATATCGGGTTTGAGAAAAGCAGTTTTGTTATAAGTGGAAGAAGTATGTGTGCAGCTGCTGTTTGCCCCAAGGATTGGTGCAGATTTTCTAATATTGAAATTGGACAGAAGCAAGTTCAACAATATTGGGACTTAGATGGGGATGGGAAAAAAGAAATCCATAGGCAAA
>CAYWKL010000054.1:0-2115 GCA_964459095.1 uncultured Gammaproteobacteria bacterium | reverse complement strand
AAAATTGTTACAGATTTGGTAATATTGAAATTGGACAGATACAAGTGATAAAATATCTTGATCTTAACAATGACGGTAAACCAGATGATTTAGATCGTGATGGGAATCCTGATGTTGAACCAGAGTATAATCCCGATGGGACCATTAAAATGTCCACTGCAGGTAAACCAATTCCAAGACTTATTACTGAAAAAATTACTTTAGGAAGCAAAACCCCTAGTATTCAAAAGAGTTTGATATTGAGCGTTGGATGCGGATGCGTTAGTGGAATTCTTATGAAATTATATGAGCTGAGAGCGATTGCTGACTCTTGGAGATCATGCTTGTTGGAAGCTAAAACTGGGGGAACATATACTGCTCAATGCGATAAACTGCTGAATCAAGGGATTTGTAAATTTGTTTTAGAAGAGTTAGAATCTTTCCATGGGACTGATATAATAAAGAAAGCACTTAATTTAGGCAGGGGAGGTAGCGTTGGTGATGGCAGCACAAAAGGTCCAGCAGAAGATGCCAGAGTTGCTCAGGGATTAAAAGAAAGAGTTAAAGACTCTGTTGAAGATGCTAGGGATTTTGCCAAGGAGGATTTAGCTGAGCTTGGAAGGGCTGCTGGCGGCGGAGTTCTAGGCTATCAGGAGCTGGAATTGGCAAGAACTATTTGTTCATTAGCGATATATCATAGACTTCCTGAGATAAATTCATTTACTAGATTAGATCTTAATAGACCGGTGTTGAAAACAAGCGTATCTTTGAATTGGGATTCTAAGCCACTTAGAACAGATACGGGGGAGATATATCAAACGCCAAGCAGAGAGAGATTATTTGAATACAGTGTTGATTGGATGATTTTAGCTGGAAGGGATAATCTACAATATGAGGTTTATTTGCAAACATTTAGCGGAGTAAGAAGTCCAAGACTTGATAGGCAGGGAGGATTCTTGAATAAGATAGGGGATTATCATACGGATTTTGTTCAGATATTAGATAAAATTGATTATAGCCAGGCATGTGTGAATATACGTAATGAGTTTACAGAGCCAAGATGCTTTACTATTGGACAAGGAGGGGATGATACTGTTTTTGGCGAGTTTAAAATTTATGACGGAAAATTAGACACTGATAATGATGGTATGCCTGATGAATGGGAAAGAGAAATGGGATTTGATCCGAATAAACCTAATGATGCTGTCGATGATTCTGATGGAGATGGACTGACTAATCTTAGAGAATATAATCTTGGAACTAATCCAAAAAGTGATCAAGATCCTGGTAGTAAGTCTATTGGTGCTGGAGTTACTAAGACGGATTGCCTAGCTTCATTTACTAGCGATATTAATTTCCTTGACAAAACTGAACTTATTCCAAGATATGGGTTTGGTGAAAGAATTGAAGTAAATCCTATAGGCCTGTTAAAGATAACAAGACCTAGTGAAGGAGTGCAGATAAAAGCTGAGATTGTTGGAGACGATAATAAAGTTAAGAAAACTGTTAGGATTAATGCTCACGATGTAGCTAACAATGCTAGATTTATAATTTGGGATATTCCCCAACCAGGAAAAGGGATTGATGTTCCTGACAGCGGTTTATATAAAATTAAATTTAGTTTAATAAAAAGTGCCGCTCTGAGCGATCCTCTATGTGCAGATGAGAAAGGCAGTATAATTAATTCTATAAGGGAAAGGAAACTTGTTATTTATGATTCCATATTTAAAGGATGTAGTGATTCTGGAGGGTATGATATATCTAGGCAGCAAGCTTGCATCTTTGGAAATGGCGGCGTTAATGTTTTTGTTGATGAATGCTCTGATGGAAAATTAAAAGAATATTCTTGCCAGCAGAATCAATGTGTTTCACAGATTGTCAGCTGTCCTATTGGAAGTGTTTGCCAAGATGGAAGATGTGTTTTGAAGAAAGAAATAACAGCTCCTACGCCTATAAAACCTGTTCAACCCGAGCCGACTAAGGTTACTCCTGTACCTACACTTATTCCTCCTGGACCTTATGCTATAGAGCCTACAACCGGTATCGTTTTTGAACAAACCAAAACCAATCTCGGCTATCCTGGAGGAGAGACATTTAATTATGTTAGGAATACTGTGAAAGAGATTTTTGGTGATT
>CAYWKL010000053.1:0-5428 GCA_964459095.1 uncultured Gammaproteobacteria bacterium | reverse complement strand
GACGTTCATAACCCCTAGCGTAAATATGAGAATTGTAGGCAAAATCCTCAAATCTTACATACCCATCTACTGCTTTCTCTACAGTGAACAATATTAACTCTGGGATGGTTATTTTTTTCCTCATTACTTCAAATATATGACGATCGACACTAGTTTGTCAAAGAATAGGAAACCAAAGTTTTACTTCTCTTTCTGCTTCCTCGGGAGTACCTGAGGCATGGACTAAGTTATAGACTGCTCTTCCTTCTTTGTTTGATTTTTCAAAAGAATCTTTCCCTAAATCCCCTCTTATTGTGCCTTTTGGAGACTGAGAGGGATCTGTTTCCCCTACTATCTCACGCACCAAAGCTATCGCATTATCTCCTTCTAATAAAATCTTCACAATTGGACCTGAGATTAAAAATTTTTGCAAATCCTCTACTATTTTATATGATTTATTATATTTTTCTTCTAATTGCTCTTTAGTCCAACCAGTTGTATCAACATGACCTAAATGGATAATATAGTCTCTATTATTTAGCTGATAGTGCTCAGAAACTGTGCCCTCATCAGCTACTAGATACTCCATACCTTTTACCTTTAGCCCGCGGTCTTCAAAACGCTTTATAATTTCTCCTACTAAATTACGCTTAACTCCGTCAGGTTTTATAAGGACAAGTGTTTTTTCTAACATAACCTAATTTTTAATTTTCAAATATTAATTTTCATTGAATTTTTAATTATTTAATGTTTAAAACATTGTGACATTTAGATTTGATTGAAAATTGTAAATTTTAAATTGCAAATTACTTGATCTCCACATCCTGCACATTGTAGCTTCCATCAGTTAAAACTTCAATAATTACATATCTTGGTTTCTGAGCATTCCTCTCTCTACTAACTGCACCTGATGTAGTCATGGGTAAATGTGATTGCGGCTCTTCATATCGGGTAAAATAATGTGTATCTCCTGCAAAAACTTCTGTTACTTTTTTATCCTTAAACAGATTAATAAGCTCCTTAGCCTGAGATTTTAAGCCTGGAGTAGTTTTCCCCATAACATGGTCAGATGAGGGATGAAATAAAGGTATTCCTGTTAAAACAAATAAAAACTTTGGGCGGTTTTGGTTTATCCTATCCAATTCAGCTCTTAACCACTGCATCTGTACACCATCCACACCAGTATAATTGTCTGCATTATAGAAAATTACTATTCTGACATCTTTATTTGCAAAAGATTGATAAGGTGTTCCAAAAACTTCTGTAAAATTTTTTGAAGGTATCTCTCCTTTATCTCTTGAGTCCCAAAGATCATGGTCACCTGCAGTAATATAATATGGAATGCCTCCTTTATCTAAAACTTCTTTGGCTTTTTTAAGTTCATCCAAAGTCCCAACATCGCTAAAATCCCCAGGACTAATAATAAACTGCGCTCCTTGCTCTTTTGCCTCTGCAATAGCTTTTTCAAAGTTAGACCAGTCTTCATGGGTATCCCCAATAATTGCAAATTTAAAATCTACAGGCGCGTTTGATGTATTTATAGAGGGTTCTGATACAGTAGACAGGTTGGTTGTTCCAACTATTTCCTTAGCTTTTTCTATTCCCTGAGTTGGATCAGCAGAGAACAATCCCTCAACTATCCCTAATAGCTGATCTTGTGAAAGTGCTTGAGAAAGAATAGATTTAGGATCAGATTTTAAGGGGTCAATACCAGAAAAACTTTTATATGCAGAATAAACTGCAACTAAAAGCAAAGCCATTATGAAAAGAGAAATAATAAGTCTAAAAATGGTAAAAAGAAAGTTAAAAGGTCTTCTGCCTCTTCTTCCAGAGTACATTCCAAACATACTTTCATTATCTCAAATCTTAATCTTAAAATGTCAAATAGGGAGATTTATCTAGTTGGCCAATGAGGAAATAGTATACCAAGAGCGTTGAAAGCTGTGGCCATTGCTTGGATACGCTGGTCTCGAGGTAAAACTCTAACAGAATCGAATTCATCTACTGACATACAGTCATTTACAAATGCAGTTGTATTGGGCAACCCGTTAGGATCTCTTGGAGTTCCTAAAAGATCTGCTAATTCATTCCCGCTTAATAACTGACCTTGATAATCACGAGCTTCAAGACCTTCCATAAGAACTCTTATCGCATCGAAAGTGCCTAGTCTGATATTGGTTCTTGGCCTTAAATCAAGTGAGCCATCAGGCAAAGTTCGTCTCTGTCTATTTGGACTTCCTTCAATCATATCCGAATGATAACCCTATAATACTTATTTGTCAAGCCGCTACATTTTCTCAGGAGCCTCTATTCCTAAAAGATATAATCCTGCTTTTAAAATTTCCCCAGTTTTGCCAACCAATATTAACCTAAACTGTTCTTTTTTTGACTTTAATACTGGATATTTTTGGTAAAAAAGGTTAAATGCTTTAGCCAGATTTATTAAGTAATCTGTTAAAATATTAGTTTTTAGCTCTTTCGCCGATGCCTCTATTATTTCCTCAAAATACTGAAATAATCTGAGCAGCTCTCTTTCTTCCTCCTCTAACCTGTCATCCTCCAACTTGATTGGAGGATCCATTGATTCCCGATTAGACTCGCCTCGCTGAAGCTCTGGCGAAGCGGGTCGGGAATGACCTAGAGCTTTTACCTTTCTTAGAATTGACTGAGTCCTGGCAAAAGTATACTGCAGATATGGCCCGCTATCTCCTTGAAAAGAAACAGATTTTTCTAAGTCAAAAATCACATTTGTTTGTGGAGAAAATTTAAGATAAGTAAATTTAATTGCTCCCAGACTAACTTTTTTAACAACATCCTCATATACCTTCCCCTTTTTAAGTTTTGCGTTAGCAAAACGCAAGCTTTGCTTATTTTCCACCATTATCTCTCTCACCTTTTTTGAAACCATATCAAAGACATCATCAATAGTAATAACCTCACCAGTTCTACTAGACATTTTCCCTTCTTTTATATCAACCATTCCATAAGATAAATGGTGCTTTTTGTCTTTAAGATGGCTAAAGAGCATCTCTAGAGCTTTGAATACAACTTGAAAATACCCTTTTTGTTCATCTCCAACAACATGAATTGCCTTATCATAATTAAAAGCTTCATATTCCTCTTTTGCTAGGCCAACCTCTTTAGCTTCATAAGTGGGGTTTCCTTTAGAAGTTAAAAAAACTCTATTGTGAAGTCCGTATTTTTCCCCTTGAAAAATAATTGCACCTTCACTTTCCTGAAAAACTGAGCCTACATTACTTAAAACAATTTGTTTTCCTATCTCAAAAACTTCACTTTCAAAAAAACACCTATCATATTTAATTCCTAAAAGTTCATATCTAGGTTCAAAATAGCTTAAACTCCAATCCCTAGCTAACGTATAAATTTCTTTATATTCTGGATCACTCGCGTAAAGCTTTATATTTATTTCTTCAATCTCTTTTTTAAAATTAGAATCAGCTTCATAAGCTTTATTTCCCTCTGCATAAGCTTTCCCTAAAAACTGCGCTTTTTGTGCTAGATCTAGATTAGTTTTTGGTAGTCCTATTTTTTTAATTCCCCAAATAGCTTTAGCAATATGAAGTCCAATATCTCCTTGATAGTTTGCCCTAAAGACTTTATTGCCGGTGTATTCCAGGATTCTTGCTAAAGACTCCCCTAAGATAAAAGTCCTTAAATGCCCAATGTGGATTTCCTTTAAAGGGTTAACATGTCCATATTCCACAAGGTATTTAATACCTTGTGAGTGATGAGTTATGAGTAAGGAGTGAAGAGTCTTAATTAATTCTTTATCTTTTATATAAAAATTTATAAATCCTGCGCCAGCAATTTCTACCCTTTCCAAATAATGAGGATGCCCTAGTTTTCCTAAAATTTCATTGGCAATCTCTTTAGGATTCTGATAGCTTTTACCTTCTCTTTGTTTAGATAGCTGAAAAGCCACATTCGTTGTATAGTCCCCAAAAACACTATTTTCTGGAATAGATAAAACTATATCACTACTTTCAAACCCCAAATTTTTAATCGCCTTTTTTAAATCTTCTAGAATTTTTTGTTTTAGCATATTTTTATCATAGCATATAAAGTGTCATCCTCGCGAAAGCGAGGATCTAGATTCTTAAGTTAGGTTGAGAATGACTTTTTAAGACAATGGTAAGAATATCTTGCGCAAGTTTTGTCGTCCCTTTAGCTCCCTTCTTCCTAGGATTTACCTCACAAATATCGAATGAGAAACTTGGATGTTTAGAAATAATTTCTAAAAATGGAAAAACATCTTCTCTAAATAAACCATTTTCTGCAGGGATTCCTGTTGCAGGAGCTATTTTTTTATCCATACCGTCAATATCAAAACTAATATGAAGGTATTTAAACTGATTTATAAATTTTTTAAAATCATTTTTGACTTTTGACATTTGAGTTTTGAGTTTGTCTCTATCTATATTTTTAATTCGCTTGCCTTTAAAAAACTTCCTTTCCTTAAGATCTAAATCCAAATTTCCAATGAAAAGCATATTCTTAGGTCTTAGTTTCTTCTTAATCAGCTTAGCCACCTCAGGAATATCAAAACTATCTAAAAATGGCCTTAAATACATTCCATGGAAATTTTGGGTAGGACTATCTTCAGCTAGATTCATATCTGCATGTGAATCAAACTGTATATATCCTAAATTTTGTGTATCATCTGTTCTCTCTAAAGTAGCAAGTAAGGAAGAAAACGTTACTGAGTGATCCCCACCTATTACAACTTGGATAGCTTTGTCATCCATTCCTCTTTCTCTGTCATCCTCGCGAAAGCGGGGATCTATATTTTTATTGTCATTCTGAGCACATTCGTTACACTCAGTGTAAACTCCGCGAAGAATCTCAAGATTAATCTTATCTTTAAAACCTTCTAAGTGCTTTCCTAAAACTATATCAAAATCCTCATTTAATATATCTTCTGGCTTTGGAAAAATATACTCTGAAATTTGAAATTGTTTAAAGTCTTTTAAAAACTTAGGAGTCAAAATAGCATCAGGACCATCCTCTACTCCTAAATTTAACTCTGTTTGGTGAATAGGCTTATTTTTTAACCCAATCCTAGATTTAGCTTTAAAAAAATGTGGTATTTTCATCGGATAGTACTCCATTCTGCAATTAGCAATTGAAAGATTTTGATACTTTTTTCTATTTTTCCAATGTAACAGAACTCATTTGTCTGGTGCATTAATTCTTTTTCGCCTGGACCAAAAACTATAGCAGGAATATTTAACTCTGTAAAAAAACATTGATCTGTTGATCCTGCTGATATAGTAATGTTAGCTTTAGTTGTTAAGACTTTACTTAAGCTTAGAACAATGCGGTCATTTTTTTCTGTTAATCCGTATGAAGCTGGTTGAAATAAATATTCAACTTCTACGAATAATCCTTTTAGAGACTCTTTCAATTTTTGCAGAACAACAGAATGTAA
>CAYWKL010000052.1:4226-5664 GCA_964459095.1 uncultured Gammaproteobacteria bacterium | reverse complement strand
CCTGCTGGATTTTAGCCTCAGATACTGTATCCAAGTGTGAGGTTGGCTCATCCATTAGTAAAATTTTTGGCCTGGCAAAAAGTGCTCTTGCTATAGCAATTCTTTGCCTTTGTCCTCCTGAAAGTTTCACTCCACGCTCCCCAACTATTGTCTGATAACCTTTTTTAAACTCAAGTATAAAATCATGGGCATGAGCTAACTTTGCGGCCTCTATCACACTATCTTTAACTGAAGCAAAGCTTGCCTTTCCTGCTGCGTAAGATATAACTTCCCAAAGCCTTCTATTAGGAACTGGTGAATCCTGAAAAACAACAGCAACTTGTTTTCTGAAAGATTCCAGATCAATTTTTTTAAGATCATATTTTCCATCAATTATGATCTCCCCTTTATTTGGGTCATAATACCTGCTTATTAACTTTGCTATTGTGGATTTTCCAGAACCTGATTTTCCCACTAAAGCTGTGAAACTTCCAGCTGATATGCTAAAGCTTAAAGCCTTTAGAACAGGTCTTTCTCCATACCCGAATGTCACATCTTTAAATTCAAGTTCACCTTTTATTACACCGATTTCTTTTGCATCTTTAGCATTAACAATTGTTGATTTTCTATCCAAAAGATTAATAACCCTGTCAACTGGTTCAGATGCATCTGCCGCACGTTCATACAGCCACCCTAACTGGAAAATATTGGAATAAGCTCTTTCTGTAAGTATTATCAAAAAAACAAGACTACCAACAGAAATATAATTATTTTGAACCTCAAAAATACCTACTATTAAAAGTACAGCAAAAAAGATCTCGACTCCAAAGCTTCTTAAAAATCCATTAATAAAGTGTCTTGTAAATTCTTTTACATTAAGAATTTTTATGTTATCCCAAATTGTTGTAAAAGTTTTAGATTCTCTAGTTTCCTGTGCATAAGCTTTTACAACTGTAATATTAGCTAAAGTGTCCCCTATCTCACCGCTTGAGAACTCATAAGCATCATGACGCCTTGAGCGAAGTTTTGCAGTTGATTTATATGTAAAATATGTATTTAATACAAAAGGCACCAGTGAAAAAATAAAAATAATTCCAAAACTTAAGTTTACAAAAAGCATTGCTATTGCTGATACAACAAGCTGAATTATCACAGGCTGAAAATTCCAGCCAAAAGTTGCCAAAAGATCAATTAACTTATCTCTTCCTTTATTAACAATGTTTATTTTATTGCCTGTGTTTTCTTTTTCGTGATAATCTAAAGAAAGCTCCAAAAGCTTGTTATAACTCTCTCTTGAAACATACTGTTCAGACTTCCAAAGAAATCTTACTTGAACCAAGTCAGAGATATAATCAACAAGCAAAGATAAAAGCCTTATTCCAACTAAACCTCCAACCACAAAAATTGCAGTATCTAAAGTAAAATAGCCTTTAGAAGAACCTAAAATATCAAGGATTTT
>CAYWKL010000052.1:0-4126 GCA_964459095.1 uncultured Gammaproteobacteria bacterium | reverse complement strand
AATATATTCTTGAATTTGTCAATACTTACTATGGGGTAATCAACTTACTTTTTTACCTACTATTTTCTCAAACTCATCCCCCTCAAGTGTTTCCTTCTCAAGCAAAGCTTTTGCCACCTCATCAAGTTTTGCTTTATGACGCTTTAAAAGCTCTAAAGCTTCTTTAAAGCTTGAGTCCATTATTTTTCTAA
Organism: uncultured Gammaproteobacteria bacterium; assembly: GCA_964459095.1. Taxonomy (GTDB): domain Bacteria; phylum Patescibacteriota; class Microgenomatia; order Daviesbacterales; family UBA10151; genus CAYWKL01. The sequence continues at coordinate 3,935 of CAYWKL010000052.1, read as the reverse complement.
CCTCCCTATCTATTGCTCCTTGAAGCTCTGGGGAAATTTCCACCCCCTCTTCTCCTCTCCATATTCCAAACATAGGTGCTGAGGCTAAATTAATTGGGCCAAGTGAGCTCATCCCATATTGGGTTACCATTTGACGGGCTATATTTGTGGCAACTGAAATATCAGAAGATGCACCTGTTGAAATATCTTTAAATATAAACTCCTCTGCAGCCTGGCCTCCTAGTGCTGCTGTTATTTGATCTAGAAGCCGGGATCTTGTTTCATTTGAACGGTCCTCTGTTGGAGGAAACATGGTATGTCCCCCAGACATGCCGCGAGAGACTATTGAAATTCTATGCACTGGATCAACATTTTTAAGAAAATGTCCAACAACAGCATGTCCTGCCTCATGATATGCAGAAAGCTTGCGATCTCCTTCTGACTGCATTCTTTTTCTCTGGGGTCCTAGCTTTTCTTTTGTTGCAGCTTCTTCTATATCTTTTTGATCTATTGCTGTTTTGCCCTCACGGGCAGCTAAAATCGCTGCCTCATTTAACATATTTGCTAAGTCAGCTCCTGAAAAACCAACTGTACGCCTTGCAATTTTTTCAATACTTACATCTTTTGTGAAGGGTTTACCTTTCATATGAATACCAATTATGGCCTTTCGCTCTTCTATGTCAGGCAAACTTAATACAACTCTTCTATCAAATCTTCCTGGTCTCACTAAAGCAGGGTCCAGGAGATCAGGACGATTTGTAGCCCCTATAATAATCACATGGTCATTAGGAGTAAATCCATCCATTTCAACTAAAATCTGGTTGAGAGTTTGTTCTCTTTCATCGTGTCCGCCTGAAATTCCCATACCTCTCATTCTTCCAATTGATTCTATTTCATCAATAAAAATAATAGCTGGAGCGTTCTTTTTAGCTTGCGCGAACATGTCCCTTACTCTTGCAGCACCAACTCCAACTAACATTTCCATAAATTCAGATCCGGCAATTGAGAAAAATGGAACATTTGCCTCACCTGCAACAGCTCTAGACATTAGAGTTTTACCAGTACCTGCTGGACCAACCAAAAGCACTCCTTTTGGAATTTTTGCGCCCAGGGCTCTATATTTTTCAGGTTTTTTCAAAAAATCTACAACTTCAGAAAGTTCTCTTTTAGCCTCATCCACCCCTGCTACATCTGCAAATTTAACTTGAGGAGAATCTTTTGAGAATATTTTTGCCCTGGATTGTCCAAAAGAGAAAATTCCTTGAGCTCCTTCTCTTGCTTGTCTAAAGATAAAAAAGAAAAATACAACCATTAAAATGATAGGCAAAAGAGTGCCTAAAATAGAAATCCAAGCTTGTTGGAATGAAATATCTTTTATTTCAATTGTTACTTTTTGAGGATCAACATCCGCGTTTTTTAATACTTGATATATAGATTCTGTGGGTTCTTTTCTACTTTCAACTAGTTCCTCTTTGTTTTTGTATTTTGCAAAAACACTTTCTCCTTCGATTGTTATTTTTTCAACTTTTCCATTTTTTATATCTGTAACAATCTTAGAAAGGGGTGTTTGATCTTGAGTTTTAAGACCTCCTGATAAATTTACAAAGAAAATAAGCGCTGCAAAACCTATTAAAAGATAGATGGCAAGCCCTTTTAAGGTAGCAAGAAGCCTATTTTTAGGCATTTTAGAAAGTTTCTTGCCATGACTAGTTAATTTTGGAATTTTTGAAAGTGGGCTACTTCCTTCTGGCATAGGCCAAATTATACACAAATTTGAAGATTCACGCTACTTTATCTTTGCTCCATTTGGGACTTTTTTAAAAGGTTTAAGAGGAATAGGTTTATCAGTATCTGCAGCTAAAATCATACCCTGAGACTCCAAACCCATCATTACTCGAGGTTCCAGATTAGTCACATATACAAACTGTTTCCCAATTAAATCCTCTGGTTTATACCATTTTTTTATACCGGAAAGGATCTGCCTTTTCTCCGTCCCAAAATCCACAATCTGTTTAATTAACTTATCAGACCCTTCAACATCTTCAGCCTCTATTACTGTCCCAACTTTTAATTCAATTTTAGCAAAATCATCAATAGTGATCATTCAATAAGTTTTCCAAGTACCAAAATACAAGTTTTCCAAATAATAATCAAATATTAAATTCTAATGGGACTTATTAATAATTGAAGAAAAAATCTTGATGAATTCTGTAGCCTCACCTATCAAGGGTTCTACATCTTCTTTTAAATCTAAATTGCTATGTAAAATAAGCTCTAGCCAGTAACGTGTCTCTTTTGCTTCTTTTCTACAAATTCTTATTCTCATGTAAAAATCTTTCTTTCCTAGTGCTTCATTCGCTTCTCTATAATTTGCACCAACCGAACCAGAAGACCGTACAATTTGACTAATTAATTCAAAATTTATGGAATTTTTAGGGAGTTTCCTGACAAGATCAATAACCTTTTTAGCAAAGTTCAATGTTCTCTCTTCAAGATCAAACTTTTTGTCCATTTTGGTAATTAAGATTTGTTTGGCACTTGATTCTTGGACACTTGTAATTTATTGATAGAAGTAGTCAAGTTTCATAGCTTTTTTCACTTCTTCTAAAGTTTTTTTTGCTTCTTCTCTTGCCTTCTTTGTCCCCTCTTTTAAAATCTTATCTATTAACTGCGGATCTTTTTCGTATTTATCTCGCCTCTCTCGGATTGGATCAAGAAAATTATTTAAAATATTTGCCAAGTACTTTTTTACCTCAACATCACCTATTTGGCCCTTCCTGTAGAGCTCTTTAAATTCGTTAATTTGAGCCTTTTTAGTATCCGGAGCAAATGCATCAAGGTAAATAAAAACAGGGTTTTCTTCAACAGTTCCTGGATCTGTTGATTTAATCCTTTTTGGGTCTGTATACATACTCATTACCTTTTTTTCTACTTCCTCGGGAGAATCTGAAAGATAAATAGTATTTCCTAGAGATTTTGTCATCTTAGCATTGCCATCAGTCCCAACTAATCTTTTAACTCTACCCACCATACCTTTTGTTTCTTTCAAAACATTAGTTTTATAAGTTTGGTTAAACTTCCTAACTATCTCATTAGTTTGTTCTATGTGGGGTAACTGATCCTCCCCAACTGGAACTAAATCAGCTTTAACACATAAAATATCAGCTGCTTGTAGGATTGGGAAATTTATAAACCCTAAAGAAAAATTCTCTCCAATGCTTTTATCTCTTAGCTCATCTTTTATTGTTGGGTTTCTTAAAGCTCTATTGTGCGAAACAAGCATCGTGAAGATAATCCCCAATTCATAAATTTCAGGCACTCCTGATTCTACAAAAAAAGTAACCTTATCTGGGTCTAAGCCTACTGCTAAATTATCTAAGAGTACCTCTTTTACAGAATTACTCACAATTTCAGGATCCCCAACATACTTAGGGTATGCAAATGAGTGCATATCAGCAAGGATAATAAAAGTCTCATATTCCTCTTGAAGCTTTACTCTGTTTTCTAAAGAACCAACAAAGTGGCCTAAATGTAATTTTCCAGTTGTATTATCACCAGTTAAAACTCTTTTCATGAAAGTAAATATAACACTAGGATTCAAGAAATACCAGAATTTAGCTGAATTAGAATATTTAAGATCGCTTAGGTTTTTGGAGTTCGTTCTGCCATTCTGCCTGCAATTGTTTTAATGGATTGAGCTCCCCACCTAATAGGAGCGGTCCCTATCATAACTCCAAAACGACCTATTCTACAAACTGAAGAAGGGTGTAATCTTACTTGGCGATTTTGTCCATCTTCATAAACAGTTATTAAGGGAGGTTCCCCGTTAATTATTTGGAATCCATTAACTGCCATTTGATCCTCGACCCCTCCTAAATATCCTCCCATGTCTTCTACCTCTCGTTTTAATCTGCTCCATCTACTAAGACGATCTAAAGAAGTTTCTCTTTCTTCTT
>CAYWKL010000051.1:0-5826 GCA_964459095.1 uncultured Gammaproteobacteria bacterium | reverse complement strand
AAGGTATATACAAAGTCAGGATGCTCTAAATTTGGTGTTGGTTGATCCGGATTTAGAAAAGATGCCTCAATCAAATATTAGTTTTCCAGCTAGCTAGGTTACAACTAATATTTAAACATATGCTAGCTAAGCTTGTAGAGGTTTTTAAATTAATACTTTGGACGCCAAGTCAAACTTGGCCGTCTCCACTAAATCAGCCTCTTTTCATAACTTGAGTTTTACATTAGAACAGGCTTTAATGATTTCCATGACGAAGAAAGAATGATTTCAGTGTTAAATTTACCAATAATTTAGAGTTATTTTGATATGCCATCAAAAATCAATTTTTTTATCAGCGATTGATAGGGAATATCCATTTTGTGAGCTTCTATTTTAAGTCTATCTATTAAACCTGCTGGCAAGCGTAGGGTAATTGGCTTAGTTGTAAGTTTTAAGTTGGGAAATTGCCAGTGCTTTAGATTTTTATAATCAACATATTCTGTTGAGTCCACATTCTGCCAAAACCTCCGTTCTTCTTTTTCTGATTTGAACTTAGGTATCTTTTTTAGCTTTTTCATACAACCTCCTTTCTTTTTTATTTGCTGCCCTTGCAGAAATTATTCTAATCATCCTATCTCTTATAGTAAAAACCACAAATAGAAGTTTTTTTTCTAGAGTTTTACCTATAGCTATATATCTTTCTTCTATCTCCTGATGTTTTACATCTTTTTCTATCCCTACGTTTTTGTCCACAAATACTTCCTCTGCTTCATTCGGGGTAATATCATGTTTTTGGTAACTCTTGTCAACATTCCCCTTATCCCACTGGAATCCTACGATTTTTGTTAAATCGATCACTGTACATATATTACATGTACAGTTTTATTCTGTCAATATTTTAACATACTCATCCCAGGATTTAACTTCCAGATCCTTTAAGGTTTTTGTTGAAAGAGCGCGGCTTAGAGCAATAGCTGCCTGAAGATTAGTAAAAAATGAAACACCATAATCTACACAAGCTCTTCTGATTATATACCTATCTTTTTCTCCCTTTAAATCTCCTTCTTTGCTTATATTTATTGCCAAATCTACCTCTCCTTGAATAATTAAATCTATTGTTGATGGCTTTTTATTCTCAGAAATTTTATGAACAAGCTTGCTTTTTATCCTATGTTGTGTCAGAAAGTAGTGAGTTGACTCTGTAGCATAAATCTTAAATCCAGCACGCCCATCCTTCGGATGTAAAGCATAAATCCTCTTAGCGCTATTTAAAAAATCAATTCTGTTTTCATCTCCCTGTAAGGAGAGAAAAATTCCTTTTTTAGGAAATTTAAAACCAGTTGAGAGTAATGCTTTAAGATAAGCTTCCTCTAAATCTTCCCCAAAACAAGCTACTTCCCCAGTTGAGGACATTTCTACCCTAAGCTTTGGGTCTGCTCCTTTGATCCTATTAAAAGAAAACTGAGGAGCTTTAACACCTACATAATCTATATTTATAGTTTTAAAATCCCCTTCTAAATTTTGCCCTAACATAATTTTAGATGCCATTTCTATAAAGTTATATCCAGTTACTTTTGAAACAAAAGGGAAAGAGCGTGAAGCCCGCAAATTTAGCTCAATCACCTTGATCTCATTATCTTTTGCTAAAAATTGAATATTAAAAGGCCCTGTTATATCTAGCGCTTTTACAATCTTTTTAGTTGCAGATTTTATTTGTCTCATTGTCTCCAAATAAAGTTTTTGTGGGGGAAGCACTACTGTTGCATCTCCTGAGTGTACACCAGCATTTTCTATATGTTCTGAGATAGCATAAATAATTAATTCTCCTTTTTTTCCCACTCCATCAATTTCTATTTCTTTAGCATTTGACTCAAATTTAGAAATTACAACAGGGTGCTCAGGGGAAACATCAGCTGCATCTTTTAAATATTTACTAAGCTCCATGGGTCTGTTGGCTATATTCATTGCTGAGCCTGAAAGTACATAAGAAGGCCTGACTAAAACTGGAAAAGAAATTTTTTGAGCAAATTTTAATGCTTCATCTTCACTTTTTAGCTCTTGCCAGAGAGGTTGGTTGATTTTTAACTCATCTAAGAGTTTGCTGAATTTGTGCCTGTTTTCTGCTTTATCTATATTTAAAGCTTTGGTTCCAAGTATCTTAAATCCAGAGTTAAAACATCTAATTGCCAAATTATTAGAAATTTGTCCTCCAAAAGCTAAGGCCAATGATGCACTCTTTTCAATTTCATAAATATCACTCACCCGCTCTAGAGTTAATTCCTCAAAATAGAGTTTGTCTGCAACATCATAGTCTGTAGAAACTGTTTCAGGGTTGCAATTGATGATAATTGTCTCTAAACCCTTTTTGCGGAAAGTTTGTGCAGCAACAACAGAACACCAATCAAATTCAACAGAAGACCCAATCCTATAAGGGCCAGAGCCAATAACAATAACTTTATTCTTTCCTGTCATCCCCGACCCGCTTCGCCGGAGCGGGAGCGAGGCGAGCCTGATCGGGGATCTATCTGAATGGATTCCCGCTTTCGCGGGAATGACATAGGAAGTGGAAATGGTTGCTTCAAAGTTTTGGATCTCGGCAGGATCTGCATCCGAATCAACCTCTGACTCACTGGCGTGATATGTTAAATATAAATAATTGGTTCTTGCAGGATATTCTGCAGCTAATGTATCAATGTGCTTAACTTTAGGCAAAATATTTAGGTCCTTCCTCGTTTTTCTTATCTCTCCTTCATCTTTACCTAAATATCTTCCTATTTGCCTGTCTGAAAACCCAAGTAATTTGGCTTTTTTTAAATGCTTTTCATCTAGTTTAAATTCTCCTTTTTTTAAAGGTACTTCAAAGTCCACAATTTCTTTTATTTGATATAAAAACCAAGGGTCTATTCCTGTTAGTTTATAAGCTTTTTCTATACTCATACCTTCTGCTAACTCCTTAGCTAAAGCAAATAGCCTTTGGGTATGTGGAATTAGCTCATTTTCTAAAGCTTTTTTACCATTCCCAGTACTCTTACTTAAAAACCCATCTCTTCCTATTTCCAGCATTCTAAGGGCTTTTTGTAAAACCTCAGGGAAACTTCTCCCTATTGCCATCACCTCACCGACAGATTGCATTGAAGATCCAATTATCGCTTTAACTCCAGTGAATTTTTGAAAATCCCATCTTGGAATTTTTATAACTATGTAATCTAAAGAGGGTTCAAAAAAAGCGCTGGTGGATAATGTTACGGAATTTTTAAGCTCAGGTAATTTGTATCCGAGCCCAAGTTTTGCTGCTACATAAGCTAAAGGGTAACCTGTGGCTTTTGAAGCAAGAGCAGATGATCTAGATAGCCTTGCATTTACCTCTATTACTCTGTAATCATTTGAAGCCGGATCTAGGGCAAATTGGATATTACATTCTCCAGCTATTTTTAAATGTTCAATAACTCTTAAACTTACGTTCCTTAAAAAGTGATACTGATAATTATTTAAAGTCTGAGATGGGGCTACAACAATACTTTCCCCTGTATGAATCCCCAAAGGATCTAAATTTTCCATATTGCAAACAGTAATTTTATTTCCATCGCTATCTCTTACAACCTCATATTCCACTTCTTTCCAGTGTTTTAAATATTCCTCAACAGAAATCTGAGGGGAATTTTGCAAAGCAATACTTGCAATTTTTTCTAAATCTTTTCTTTTTTCTACAACAGCAGATCCTAAACCCCCCAGAGCGTATGCAGAGCGAACAATGACAGGAAAACCTATTTTTTTACCAATTTCTAAAGCTTTTTTTGTTGTTTTTGCAAAACCTCCTTTAGCTACTTTAACACCAATTTTCCTTAACTCTTTAGCAAAAAGTTCTCTATCCTCTGTAACTTTTATTGACTGAATTGGCGAGCCTAAAACTCTTACTCCATAATTTTTTAGTATCCTTTTTTCTTTTAACTCTAAACCACAATTTAGAGCAGTTTGACCTCCAAAAGAAAGCATTATTCCGTCAACTTTTTCTTTTTTTATAACTTCTTCTACAAAATGAGTATCAATAGGTAAAAAATAAATTTTATCTGCTAAATCTTTGGATGTTTGGATAGTTGCAATATTTGGGTTAATTAAAATGGTCTTAATTCTTTCTTCTTTTAAAGCCTTTAAGGCTTGTGAACCTGAGTAATCAAACTCTCCAGCTTGACCAATCTTTAGGGCTCCAGATCCAAGTACTAGTACTTTTTTAGGTACTTCTCGACTCGTTCCTCGCTCGAAGGATAAATTATTGTTCGACCGCAGTGGAGAACTACCATAATTTTGAGTTTTGACATTTGAGTTTTGAGTTTGTTTATACATATTTTAAAAACTCATCAAATAAATAGTCTGCATCTTTAGGCCCTGGCGAGGCCTCTGGATGAAACTGAACTGCTAGAAATGGTTTTTTCTTGTGTCTTATGCCCTCATTTGTCCCATCATTTAAATTAACAAACCACTCAACCCAGTCTTTCCTTAAAGTTTTTCTATCAACAGCAAACCCATGGTTTTGGGAAGTAATAATTGATCTACCAGAAATCACATCTTTAACAGGCTGATTTTGGCCTCTATGGCCAAACTTTAGCTTAAAAGTATCCCCCCCAGCTGCTAATGCAAGTAGTTGGGAACCTAAACAAATTCCAAAAGTTGGAATATTTATCTTTAGAAGTTCCTTAATGATATTAATTGTTTTTTTTGCCTGCTTTGGGTCTCCTGGTCCATTGGAAATCATTACGCCATCAAACTTTACATTTTGCTCTAAAGGATTAAAATCCCAGGGAACAACGCTAACTTTAACTTTTCTTTTAAGTAAGCTCCTTAAGATATTTGCCTTAGCACCACAATCTATTAAAATTATATGTTTTTTGCCTGATCCATAGCTTTTAGGTTCTTTTACAGAGACAAAGGGAAGGACATTTTCTTTATTTGGATCATATATATCTTCTTTTATTGTCATCCCCGATCTAATCGGGGATCCATTTAGATTATTGTTATGGATTCCCGCTTTCGCTCGCCTCGCTGCGAAGCGGGCGGGAATGACAATTTCCCCAAGCATCACCCCATGAACTCTAAGTTTTCTTGTTAACTCCCTTGTATCTATCCCACACAAAGCTGGAATTCCTTCTTTCTTTAACCAGGATCCTAAAGTCTGTAAAGATTCAAAATGAGAAGGATTATCAATATAGTTTTGAACAATTAGACCTTTAACCTGGATTTTTTTTGATTCCCAGAATTTTTTATCTGGAACACCATAGTTTCCAATTAACGGATAGGTCAAAACCAATATTTGGCCAAAATACGATGGGTCAGTTAAAGACTGCGGATACCCCACCATTCCTGTATTAAAAACTACTTCCCCTGATTCGGCGACCGCCGAACCAAAAGATTGTCCTAAAAAAACTGTCCCATCGGACAGAATCAGTTTCCCCTTCATAATCCTCTCTTGTCATTCCCGTGAAAGCGGGAATCCATTATTTTTGTCATCCTGAACTAGTTTCAGGATCTGGATCCCGTATCAAGTACGGGATGACTTTTGTTGTTAAATCCTTCCCAATACAAGTGCTAAAAGAGCTTCTCTTACATATAAACCATTTTTAGCCTGTTTAAAATAAATTGCTTTTGGACTAGCATCTACGCTTGGATCTATCTCATCTATACGCGGCAAAGGATGCATTAATACAGCATGTTTAGGCAATATATCCAAGGTTTTTTTATTGATTTGATACTTATATTTTTTGCTCTCACCTTTCATATATTCCTCAGGAATTCTTCCCGCATAAACTATGTCAGGTTTTATTTCTTTAAGAGTATTATTTAAATCCCTCATAT
>CAYWKL010000050.1:0-6396 GCA_964459095.1 uncultured Gammaproteobacteria bacterium | reverse complement strand
CTGATTTACCATATGGAAACTCAGCAATAATTTGAGCTGTTCCAAAAACCTCCTCCAAAGCTCCTACTTTAAGCATTCCCTCTACAACTTCTTTTAGCTCATCAATTAGCTCATAAATTATATTGTAGGTTCTTATTAAAACATGCTCAGTTTCTGCCATTTTTGCTGCAGTGTTTACTATTTTTGCATTAAACCCAATTACTATTGATCTTGTAGCTGAGGCCAACTTTATATCTGCCTCTCCTATATCACCTGTGCCGCTACTTATAATTTTTACATGCTCAGATTCAACATTAAACTGCGCCAGAGCATCCCCAATAGCCTCAAGCGAGCCTTGTTTATCTGCTCTTAAGACAACTCCAAGTACTGTTTTTTCTTCATTTTTGAGCTTATCAATTAAACTAGTTACTTCCTGTTTGTTGGTAGTTAATTGTGCTTCCTGACCTAATATAGCTCCAACTTCAGGAACTGTTTCCAAGCCTAAAACTTCAACAGGGGTGGAAGGCCCTGCTGAATCCAGCGCTTTCCCAGTAAAATCAAACATCCCCCTTACTTTTCCTTTAACTCCTCCTAAAACAATTTCCATCCCTTTTTTTAGGGTCCCCTCTCTTAATAACAAAGTAGCTATTGGACCTTTAAATTTATCCAAATTAGCTTCAATTACTACCCCCGATGGCTTCGCATCGGGATCCCCTTTTAGTTCGTTAATCTGCGCCACTAAAATTATCATTTCAAGTAATTTATCTACTCCTTCTCCTGTTTTTGCAGAAATAGGAACAATTGGGCTATCCCCTCCATACTCTTCAATCAAAATCACGTTATCTGAAAGCTGTTTTTTAATTTTTTCCATTTGTGCTTTTGTATTAATTCCTCCAATATCTATTTTGTTTATTGCTACTATCGCTGGAACTTTAGCTTCCTTTATATGTTTTATAGCCTCAATAGTTTGAGGCATCACTCCATCATCTAAAGCTACAACTAAGATAGCAATATCAGCAACTTTTGCTCCTCTTCCTCTCATTTTTTCAAAAGCAGCGTGGCCCGGAGTATCTATGAAGGTTATAATTTTTCCATCATGAGTTGCCTGGTATGCACCAATTGCCTGAGTAATTCCGCCGTGTTCTTTTACAGCAACGCTAGATTTCCTGATGAAATCAAGCAAAGTAGTTTTTCCATGATCAACATGGCCAAGGATTGTGACAATTGGCGGACGTAAAATCTGTGCCATAATTTAAGTTCCTTTCTTTTTAAACCTGAAAGAGAGATTTAAGATTAAGAAGAGTGATTTATGAATATTAAAAAATTTCTCATTCTTTAATCGTTAATCTTAAATCACAAATCATTTTTCTTCTTCAGTTTTTTCACTCTCAGCCTCACCAGTACTGGTATCATCAGCAGGAGCACTTGAGGTATCATCGGAAGCTGCAGAGGAATCCTCAACTACATCCTTCTGTTCAGTCTTCTCTTCAACACTCTTAGGTTTCTTTAGTTTTTCTTTTTTCATTTCAGGTTCTGACTCATCACTCTTTTCCTCTTCTTTTTCTGCTTCCTCTAAAGAACTACCTGTCCCTTCAATATCAATTTTCCATCCTGTTAATTTTGCTGCTAAACGGACATTTTGCCCACCTTTTCCTATTGCCAAAGATAGCTGGTCATCAGAAACTTTTACTTTTGCGGTTTTTGTCTCCTCATCAAGGCTAACTTCTACATCTTTAGCTGGAGATAAAGCTGAAGCAATGAACCTCGCAGGATCCTCTGAATAAGAAATTATATCTATTTTCTCCTCTCCAAGCTCATTTGTTACAGCCTGAACTCTTACTCCCTTTTGACCAACGAGTGATCCTACAGGATCTACACCCTCTTGGGTGGAAACAGCAGCAAGTTTTGTTCTTCCTCCGGCCTCTCTTGCTATTTCCTTTATTTCTACAGCACCTGATTGAATCTCAGGCACTTCCATACCAAAAAGGCCCTTTACGAGTCCAGGATCAGCACGGGAAACAACTACCTCAGGCCCTCTTCCAGATTCTCTGATCTCTTTAATTAAAAACTTCATTCTTTGATTTGGAACATACATCTCATCCCTTATTTGCTCTGGAGGAGGCATAACCCCTTCAGCCCTGCCTAAATCAATAAAAAAAGTATTTCCTTCTTGCCTCTGAATCATTCCTGAAATAACTGTGCCTACTTTTTTATCATATTCTTCCATAATTGCGCCTTTTTCAGCTTCATGTAATCTTTGGGCAATTACTTGTTTTGCTGTTTGTGCTGCAATTCGGGCAAATCCGGGTGGAGTAATATTTTCCTTCCCTCTATAGATAGATATCTCACCTGTTCCTGAATCTAGTTTAGCCTCTAATGAGTCAAAATCATTAGGAATAGGTTCATTACGTAGCGACAAATCTTTTCTGTACGCAGCTAAAGCTGCCTGCCTAATAGCATCTAAAACCACCTCAGTATCCACCCCTTTTTCAGAGGCTATCTGGTTTATGGCAGCTGCAAATTCAGTTCTAGCTTGTAAAGGCATTTAATTAAAAAGGTGGGCAAGCCCACCTTAAGTCCTTTCTATTCAATGAGTATTCTAACTACTTGAGGTTTTTAAGTCAACATGTACCCCACAAATTGATCTAATTCATTCATATAGGTATTGGCAAATACTTGAGAAGTTAAATTACCTAAAAAAGAAAGGGTGTCAAGCTAAATCACCCGGAGGGTGTTATCTATTTAAAAGCTTACGGTAAACATATGCATTAGCTACCAAAGTTGTCGGGATTGTAGCAAAAAGGCCAATAAGTAAAGCTAACATACCTGCTATATTAATTAACCCCAGCAAAAGCCCTAATAAAAACAAATTCCACTTAACCCCTTTTGTCATTTCCCAGCTTTTTTTCAGTGCTTCAATTGGCCCTAAACCTTTATCTACTATTAAAAATCCAAAATATTGAAACTTGAGCGCAAAAATAATACCTGGAACAATAAATAAAACGAACCCAATCGCTACAATTATCCCATAAAGTAAATTTGCTATGAAATATTTAATAAATAGTGGATAATTTTTATAAAGCTCTGAGTATTCAGGTTTTTTATTATCATTCACTTCTAGTGCAATTTTTAGTAAACCCATATCAACCACCATTTTTATAAAAATAGCCAATATAGAAATTACTACTACAGAAAAACCTATCCTACTCCCATTTTGGCCCTTGAAACCTCCAAAAATATTTGGAATAAATTGGATAATAGTTACTATAATCAAGGTTATGACAAAAAACCAAAAGTTTGCCTTCATCTTTTCCCAGCCAAACTTTATTGCCTCGGATTTTGAGAATACGTTCATTAATTAATCATTAACTAACTTGAAGCAAAAAATCAATACCTTTACTAAAACCAGCCTTTTCTCCTTTTGCTACACTTACAATTAGTGAAAATTATTCTAAGGCTTCATTTAAAAGTCCGTTTAAAAGAAAGAAAAATTCCTCTGGACTATCCCATTAAAATCATCACTGAACCTGAAGAAATGTATTCTGACAATATAACTCAACATTTTATTTCTATAAAGAAGCTAGCTTACAACGGAAAAATGCGTCCCATGGTCGCAGCCTATGATATAATTGGAGAAGAAATTGAAGTTATTACAATTTATCCAACTACTGATCAGGAAATCAAGAATAGAATAAATAGAAATAGGTGGAGCAAAGATGAAAAAAACTAATCAAAAAATTTATTACGATAAAAAAACTGATGTTTTATGGTTCAATATTAAGAGCGGAGTTGAAGAAGAGCATAAAGAAATAGCTCCTGGAGTTAGCATAGAGCTTGGAAAAAACGGTGAGCTTTTGGGCATCGAAATCCTAAATGCTTCAAAAACCTTAGGTTCCAAACTTGGAATAAAATCAGATAGATCCCAAAGTTTTCTGCACAAAATCCGTTAGTATATAAAAGATTTTTAACTCTTTTCAAAAAAACAATATTTGAACTGATTGCTCCAAAAATTTTGCTTGACAGGCCTGTTACTTTAACAGACGTTGGAGTAACGCTTGCAGCTTCTGTAGCAACTGAAGCAATTGCACTTACAGCAGCATTTATAGTCTTAAGAAGGAATAACACATGGATCAAATAGAGCGCCGAGAAATAGATCATAGTTTAGGTCTCCCAAATACTCTTTAACTATTAAAACCAGCCTTTTTTCTTTAATTTTTTTATTGATTTTGGTATTGTTAAAAAGATGCCTAACCTTGGGATAATCTTAATACTGCTAATTGTTCCTCTAATTCTTGGTCTACTGATAAAACGCAAACAATCCTCAATGACAAGAGTATTGATCTTTATCCAAGCAATAATGGTAGCTTCTTATTTCCTGCCACTATATAAAAACTCAACAGAATTGGTCTCTACACTTTATCTGGGTATCCATAATTCACCATACTTTTTATATGTAATCATAGGATACTCTATTTCTTTACTTTGCTTGCTTCTTAATAAACCTCTCTTCCAAAAAATTTCGTTGGTAATTTATATTTTTGCCTTTGTATGTTCATGGCTTGCTCTATCTAGTTTTCCAAACGGAGTTATTATGGATACACCAAATGAAAATACGATAGAAAGAATCCTAGGAGCTATTTGGATGTTTACGTTTCTAGTAATACCGATGGGGGGCTTATTATTTTACTTATATCTGTTTGCAGGAAAAAGACTTAAAAAAGAACTTAAAGTTTACGGAAAAACTTAGAACCAGCCTTTTTTCTTTTGATTTGTGAGAACTTGGAGGACTCAATGTGGTTATAAAATATGATATCCTAGAATGAAGCGTGGGAAATATTATTCTATATCCATTAATTCTGATTATCACACCTTTAGTAATTAAGTATTTGAGTGGTCAAAAGAAACGAAAGCTTATAAAATTCATTTCAATAAGTCTCTTCACTATACTGGTTTATTCTATCCTACCAATATTTCCTCTCAAAGGAGAATTTGTATCTATTACGAGCTTAACTTTCAAAATATCATATCTTTTTGGAGTCATGCTAGCTGCATATTTTATATCATTATTAATTCTTCTAATAAACAATCGTAACTTGTATAAATTCAGTTTTCTAAGTTGTATCGTAGGTGAAGCTTGTTATTGGCTTTCAGTTTTTAAAATTCCTCAATCATCAATTGAATTCTTTGCATCAAGAAACCCAATGGTTAATTATTTAGGATTATTATGGCTATTGATAGAAGGAATATTACCTTTCATAATACTTCTTTTTTTTATTTACTTATTGTTCGATAAAAAGCGTGTGAGGAATTAAAAGTATTACTAAAACCAGCCTTTTTTTTGAGTTTTTAGATTTTTAAGTTCCTCATAAAGTTCTTTTTCTCTACCAGATAGATGTTTGGGGACAGAAAGCTTAACCCTAACATAATGATCTCCTCTACCGCCTCTTAAAGTAGGTACACCTTTGCCTTTAATCCTAATTAAAGCTCCTGGTTCTGTACCAGCTGGGACTTTTAGCTTAACTTTACCATCTATGGTTTTAACCTCTATCACATCACCTAAAACAATCTGAGGAATTGTCAAGCTAAAATCTGTAAAAATATCTGATCCATCTCTTAAAAACTCACTGTGGCGTCTTACCCTAAAAACAATATCAACATCCCCAAACCTTATCCTTGTCCCTGAGTCAACTCCTGGGGGGACTTTAATACTCATTCTCTCCCTAACTTTCTTTCCATTTCCTTCGATCCGCTCAATCTCTATCTGTTTTGTTACCCCATGTACTGCCTCATCAAAGCTGATTTCCATCTCATATGCCTGGCGCCTTCTAAATCCTTGAGAGAATTGCTCAGCAAACCCTCCTCCAAAAATTTGTTCAAATAAATCAAAAGGGTCTGCAAAATCTCCTGCCCCTTGCCCACCAGATGAGCTCCATGAATAGCTAAATCCACCTTGTCCAAAGGGCCTGCCCTGAGCATTGCCGAAGGGGTTAAACCCTCCCCCAAATCCGCCGCCCCCAGGACCTGCACCTGCTCCTCCAAAGCCTCCTCCAGGCTCAAATGGAGCATGGCCAAACTGATCATAAGTTTTTTTCTTTTGAGCGTCAGATAAAACTTGGTAAGCTTCTGAAATTTCTTTAAATTTTTCAGCTGCGTTAGGGGATTTGTCTACATCAGGGTGGTGTTTTCTAGCTAACTTTCTATAAGCAGATTTAATTTCCGCATCAGAAGCGGTTTTAGAAACTCCTAAAATTTCGTAATAATCTCTTTTTGTAGCCATAGTTTAACCATTATAAATTAACCATTATAAATTACAAATTTTATTACTTGGGGATGAGCAAAGTCACAATCTAGAAAAAATGTGGTGCAGTTGAGCGCACATAGCTGCTAATGATCAAAATACAACTTGGCGCGAAACAA
>CAYWKL010000049.1:0-6397 GCA_964459095.1 uncultured Gammaproteobacteria bacterium | reverse complement strand
GTGTATTGATAATTTCTCCTAAGTAACTTAAATTTTTTAAAAATACAACAAGTAGTGAAGAGTATGGCTTTGGTTTTATAAGCCTAAATTTAATTTGTGTAATTACTCCAAGAGTCCCTTGAGATCCTACAAAAAGTTTGCTTAAATCAAATTTTTCTCTGTCCCAAACTTCCCAAAGAAGATATCCTGTTGCGTTCTTTGTGACTTTTGGTTTTGCTTCTTGTATGCTTTCAAAATTTTCTTCTATTAAGTCATAAACTCTTCTGTAAATTTCACCCTCAAAAGTTCTTTTGGCCATTACCCTGTTTAATTCTAATTTATCCAATGGTTTAGTTTCATACTCTTTTCCATATGATAAAATAACTTTTAAACTTTCTACATAATTTTGAGTTTGGCCAAAAAATAAAGTTTTTTCTCCTGCAGAATTGTTAGCAACCATCCCACCTACTGTATTAATATCTTTAGAAGCTGTGTAAGAAGGTAGTATTAAATTCTTTTTTAAAGTTTGTACTTCAAAATCCTTGTAATAAACTCCTGGTTCTACTATGGCATTTCCATCATCAACAGAGATAATTTTGTTAAAATATTTTGTCATATCTAAAATTATGCCCTCTCCTATAGCGCCACCAGACATGTCTGTTCCCGCACTACGTGGTGTTATAGAGAGATCTTTTCTGTTTGAAACAAAATCTACTAACTTTTCTATATCTTCTCTAGTCTTAGGAAAAACAATTAACTTAGGTTTAATCTTAAAAATAGATGCATCTTGTGAGTATTTCTCTATGGACTCCAAATCTTCCACCACATCACCTGATATTATTTTTTTAACTTCTTCAAAAAGGGTCATATAAAGATTGTATAACAAACAGAATTAGTTAAAATATATTTTAGGAAGATGATATCCGCAGGTGTCAATACAATCCCACCCCGGGGGTGGGAGTAAATACGGATTATTGACTTAAAGGAGTATACTAAGGATATGTTAGATGGGGTCAGAGGTTCAATAGATAGAGGAAGAAGTTTCCTAAAAGAATTCGGAAAAAAAGAGAATAGATTCCCAGTTATTGTGTCTGGAACTTCTGTAGCAGTAATGATGCTTGGTATTTTTGTCTTAAACCCAGCAATGGATGCTGCCGCGAGAGAGATAAATAGATTAAGACCTGACCAACCCACACCAGTTCCAACCCTTTCTCCAGAGCAATTAAGGATTCGACGATTAGAAACAATAGTCCAACGCAACTTACCAGACCTTGGAAGTTATGACATAAGATCTTTGGGCGGAAATTGGTTGGAGGTTCAGCAAAAAGCAGAGGCTCCATGGAAGGAAGATGACCTTAGAAGAGAAGTTTTTAGCAAAATAATACTTGAGTGCAATGGGATGTATCACGTAGCTTTTGTACCAAAATCGCTAGTTCCTTCTCCTGTAAACTCTGTAAGTGCACTTGTCGAAGTAGACATGACTAATCCTAATTGTATTCCTGAATTGCCTCGTTAGGGTTAGTGTACCCAGACGCGAGTACCCGGATTTTCTGCAGAAGCTCTGACAGAATTTTGATCAGCTGGTACAACTGGTCCTGCCCATTCAAAAATAGCTGCCGCATTTGCTAAAGGTGAGTTAACACAACCATGGCTCATTGGCTGGCCAAAGTTATTGTGCCAATAGGCTCCATGTATTGCATAGCCTTTATAGAAAAACATGTTGTTTGGAACATTTGGCAAATTGTAGTAGGTCCCAAGCGCTTGTGATCCTCCAATCATTGATTGGTTTCTCGTTTTATACCAGATTTCAAAAGTCCCAGTGGGCGTTGGAGCCCATTTCCCTGATGAAACCAAAAATTCCATGGCTTTTCTATTTCCCTCCCAGGCAGTTAATTTTTGATTTGCTAAATCCACCTCAATCCATTTTTCGGCGCCTTCGGCGTTTGTAGTCCCAAGCACTGCGCTGTTACGAGAGTTTAAACTATTTGAATAAGCCTGAGCTAACGATGTCTTAGGATAATCAATTATTTGGCCGTTGAAAATAGCAACTGAAGCTGATTCATCAAAATCTCCGCTTGATTTTAAAATTTCAGAAACTTTGCAGCAAGAAAGAGTTTCATCTCCAGATAGATGTAACCTGTAAGCTATTTCGCGTCTTGCCGGAAGATATAAAAATAAACCCACGATTACAATTAAAAAAAATAAAATAGGCAGGAATCGAATCATAGAACTTAAGACTAATATTATTGTTATATTGTGCTAGTATATAAGTCAATAACTTTTTAAGAGAAACTTCTTAAAATTTTCCAAACTTCTTAAGTATGCAAAGTAAATTTAGATTACTTTTGTTAGGAGCTTTTTTTAAGTCTTTACACGGAAGGATAGGATGGTTTTGGGTGTTCTTCTTGGTTCTACTAATAGAAGAGATGCTTAAGTTGCTACTTAATTATTCTTTTTTAAAACTAGGGATTCAGCCTGAACCTATATTTTAAAAGAAAAAGATAGAACTAGAACTGCTAAAAATAATCCCAGTAACACAATTGCTTGAGTTTTCATGGGTAAAAAAAGTTAACACTACTTTTGAAAAATGTCAATATAACCCAACATATTGTATATTGACAATAGATGAGTAAAGTATGGTATGTTAGATATATTGCGGGATAAGTATAAAACATATACAATATGTTGTATATAAAATATGAATTGCCCGTACTGTAGTAGTAATTTAAACAAAGTAGTAGACAAAAGATCAGTTGTAGGATCAGGGGAAATAAGAAGAAGAAGAGAGTGTCTAAAGTGCAAAAAACGATTTACTACTTATGAGTATTTATCAAAGCTAGAATTAACAGTAATAAAACGTGACGGAAGAAGGGAAACATTTGATAAATTGAAGCTAAGAAGCGGTATAGAAAAAGCCTTGGAAAAACGTCCTTCAATTGAAGCTGTTGATTCTATCACAGATAGGATTCAGAACAGATTAAGAGTACAAAAGAACAAGGAAATTCCTTCAAAAACAATAGGAAAGATGGTTCTAACTGAGCTTAAAAAGATAGATAAGGTAGCCTACCTTCGATTTGCAAGTGTTTACAGACAATTTAGCGAGCCAGGAGATTTTGCAAAAGAGCTTACAAGTTTAGGAAACTAATATGATTAAAAATAAACTTAAATCGCAATCAGTGAATATGCAAGTTTCAGCTCCTCAAGCAAGGAAGAAAAGATCTAATGGTATGGCAGGAAAGGGTTTGGGAAATGGTCATACTCACTCCGTTAAGGTTTCCTTAGAAGAAGTCTTCGATGATCTGAAAGAAGGAGAGGCTTTAGATGGAGTAAGGCAAAAAGTTTTTCTGGACAGGTATTCATTAAAAGATGATAGAGGCAAACCAATTGAGCAGTTTCCGCAGGAGTTGTGGAAAAGAGTTGCATGGGGTATAGCAACAGAAGAGAAAACAAAAGAGCTCCAAAAATATTGGGCAAAGAAATTCTACTCTGCCATGGAGGGTTTTAAGTTTGTTCCTGGTGGGAGGATTTTATCAGGAGCAGGGACTGGATATGAGGTAACTTTCTTTAATTGTTATGTTATTCCTTCTCCAAAAGATTCAAGAGGTGGAATTATGGAAAATATTACCCACACAGTAGAAATTCAGGCTCGTGGTGGAGGGGTGGGAGTTAATCTTTCATCTCTTCGGCCAAGTGGATCAAGAGTAAGAAAGGTGAATGGTCACTCCTCTGGTCCTGTAAACTGGGCAAAGCTATATTCCACAGCAAACCATGATGTTATTCAACAAGGTGGTTCAAGAAGAGGTGCTTTGATGTTAATGTTACACGACTGGCACCCGGACGTAATCAATTTTATACATGCTAAGGAGGATGGAAAATCCATTCCTGGAGCTAACCTTTCTGTTTGTATTTCAGATAAGTTTATGAAAGCTCTGGAAGAAAATGGCGATTGGGTTACCAAATTTCCTGATATCAATTATCCAGAATATGACGCACTTTGGGATGGGGACATTGAGAAATGGGAGAGTTTAGGTAAAAAAGTAAAAATTTATGAAACTTATAAAGCGCGAGATATCTGGAATCAAATTACAACTTGTGCTTGGGCTAGTGCTGAACCAGGACTTCACTTCTTGGAAAGGTCAAATAAATGGAGTAATACTTGGTATTTTGAAAAGCTACTGTCAACTAACCCTTGTGGTGAACAGCCTTTAGGAGCTTGGGCTGTTTGTAATTTAGGTGCAATGAATCTAGCTGCATTTGTTGATGATAACGGCAGTTTTGATTATGACTATTTGGATGAAAACGTGAGGGTAGCTATGAGGTTTATGGATAATGTAGTTGATGCTAATTATTACTTCTTTGATGAAAATGAGGTAAGAGCAAAAGAAATAAGGCGTACAGGTATTGGCACAATGGGGCTTGGGGACGCTCTAATTAAGATGAAACTTAAATATGGTAGTGAGCAGGCTTTGCCAGTAATCGAAAAGATTTATAAAACTATAAGAGATGCCTCATACGAAACCTCTTCAGATTTGGCAAAAGAAAAAGGTAGCTTCCCTAAATTTGATAAGGAAAAATTCTTACAAGGACATTTTATAAAAGGGCTTCCTGAATTTATAAGAGAAAAAATAGTTAAGCAGGGAATAAGAAATGCTGTTATTTTAACCCAAGCTCCAACTGGGACAACTTCTCTTTTGGCCGGAGTTTCTTCAGGAATTGAACCGGTTTTTGATTTTAAATTTATAAGAAGAGATAGGATTGGCGAGCATGTGATTTTCCATCCGCTTTTCCAAAAATGGCAGAAAGAAAATCCTGGTGTATCTTATGAAGATAGGCCTGAGTATTTTGTAGGAGCAAACGATATGACCCCTCTAGATCATATTAAAGTTCAAGCTCTAGTACAAAAGTACACAGACTCATCAATTTCTAAAACAGCCAATGCACCTTTTGAATTTAGCGTAGATCAGGTAAAAGAACTTTATCTAGAGGCTTATAAAATGGGGTGTAAAGGGGTAACTTTTTTTAGGGATGGTTCAAGAGGTGGGGTTTTATATCATGCAGATGATAAATCAGAATCAAGTAGCAAGCCGCCTGCAGTGCCTGAGCCTGTGGCTGTACACCGCCCATTAATCTTAAGAGGTAGAACTTATAAAATCCAAACTCCTGTTGGAGAGGGTTTTATCACAATAAACCGTGATGAAAAAGATGAGCCTTTTGAAGTGTTTATTAATATCTCAAAAGGAGGGACTCACACTCTAGCAGATGCTGAAGCAATAGGAAGGTTGATTTCAATGTCACTAAGAATTGCAAGATCAGGTAATGGTAAAAGCCCCACAGCTATTGCAGAAAAAATAGTTTCTCAGCTAAGAAATATTGGAGGGGCTAGCCATATTGGTTTTGGAAAAGAAAGAGTTATGAGTTTGGCAGATGCAATTGCAAAAGCTTTGGCTGAGGATTTGGCGATAAATAAAAGAAAAGATAACAAAGCAGAAATGGTTCCTTTAAATTTAACAGAAGATCAGGGGGACAGCAAAGTTGATGATATAGTAGGTACCCCAGAGCCCCTGCCTTTTACAATGCAGGTTAGATCTGAGGAAAATGTGCATATGGATATTTGTCCTGAATGTGGTCAGTCTACTTTAGTTTTAGAAGAAGGTTGTTCTAAATGTTACTCCTGTGGGTTTTCTAAATGTTAGATTTGCAAACTAATAACTTATAGCAAGGCGGCTCTGATTGCTTCCACAGTACCGGGTTTTATTGTTGGAAAATATCTTCCAGACCAAAAAACCGACATAGCATCTGGGCTAATTTCTGGTTCCTCTTTAAATAAAGGTGCAAGTTCTTCGGGAAATCTATCAAATCGACTTTCAGGGACAAAAATGTGACTTCCGAACGTAATTTTAGAATCCGCTCTAACCCGGTCTACCACTTTCTTAGTAGAGAAATCGTGTCTCCAAAGTATATCTCTAGAACCAACCTTGAGTGCAGTCCCATCAGGATAGATAATAAAGCCTTGTTCTCCTCCACGAAAGTGGCGGGTTATGCTATAAGAATTATTTCTTCTATGGCTTGGAACGTTGGTGTGGGTCAAATAGCTGCCTTTTAAAGTTAAAGACACTGTTGCATCAAGAAATTGTTGTACACTTTGTCTAGCCGCAGCTATTCTTAAATTCATAAATCCTATAATACACGAAAATTTCTTAATTGTCAACAATTTCAGCAAACTTCCACCTCCGATGTGCAAAGCCAAATTTTTAATCCACTGAACTCCCACCCCTGGGGTGGGACTAAATCTCCTCTAAAATCTTATGCTTGATTAATACTAACTGTTTTCCATAATCTGCTTGATCTAAAACAAATTGCTTGTAATCTTTAGGCGACTTAAAAAATCCCATCACATCTTCCTTTGAGCATATCCTCT
>CAYWKL010000048.1:0-6420 GCA_964459095.1 uncultured Gammaproteobacteria bacterium | reverse complement strand
AAAGGAGTGATAATGTAAACTTGATCCCCATCACTAACTTTTTTTCTTATAAAACCATAGGAATCTTCTCTTTTTTTGTTTGGGACAACAAAAGTTTTAACTATTTTTCTTCCTTTTGGCATCTCATCTATAACTGACAAATCTAGGTCGCCGTATAAAGTTAGGGCAACAGTTCTAGGAATTGGAGTTGCTGTCATGGTTAAAAAGTGAGGAGTTTTAGATGAGTTTCTCAGCAAAGTCCTCTGCTCTACACCGAATCTTTGTTGCTCATCCACTATTATTAAGCCTATGTTTTCTTTTAGTAATTTATCGGAGAGTAAAGCATGAGTGCCAACTATAATGTCGGGGTTTGTATTTTGTATTATGTATTTTGTATTATGGTTTTCATCACTTAATATATGATACTTGCTACTTGATACATGCTTGGTGTATTTTTTTGAACCCGTGTAAATTCCTACAGTAATTCCGTACGCACTTAAAAACTTAGAAAACGTATCATAGTGTTGGAATGCTAAAATTTCTGTTGGCGCCATGAAAAGTATTCTCTTGCCATTAAGGTGCACAAGATATGAAAGAATTGCAGCAACAACTGTTTTTCCTGAACCCACCTCACCTTGTAACATTCTGTTCATAGGAGCTTCCTTCTCTAAATCAGAAATAATTTCTCTTAATACTCTTAACTGTGCCTCTGTTAATTTAAAAGGGAGTCTTTTTATAAAATCTGACAATTTCTCATGGTTAATTGTAAGTTTGGATAAAGTTTTTTTTCTTTTCCACTCATTTCTTGTCTTTAATGTTGCAAGCTGGATTAAAAAAAGCTCATCAAAACCTAAGCGCTCTTTTGCTAAATTTACATCTTCGTAAGTTTCGGGAAAATGGATTTTAAAAATAGCCTCTTCTAAACTCAGCATCCCTTTCTTTAGATCTTCAGTTAAGTAATCATTAATTGCATTTTTAAAAAAGGGCAAAGTTTTTGCGATTTTTTCTCTTATCCATTTGGAAGTTAAACCATAAGTTTCAGGATAAACTGGCACAAGCCTTCCTGTATGGAGTGATGAGGGATGAGTAAGTAGTGATGAGTCAGAAATTTTCTCCCAAACAGGGGCTGCAATAGTGAGTTTGTTGCCCCTTTTACTTATTTTCCCTGAAACCTGTATCCTATCTCCTGTATTTATCTGCTTTAAAAGCCAGGGAGAGTTAAACCAGATTAGCTCAACTACCCCATTTCCATCATTAAAAATTGCTTTTGTTAAAACTTTTCTAAATCTTGTATAAACATTATTAGTAGACCAAACTTCCCCTTGCAAAGTTACCTTTTCTCCTATTTTTGCATCCAAAGTTGTAGAGATTTTGGAAAAATCATCATATCTAAAAGGGAAATGATAAATTAAATCCCCAACTGTAAATAAATTTAGCCTTTCTAATTTTCTCCCTAAACTTGGGCCAATGCCCACAACATAGGTAAGCTTAGTTGATAGATCCATGAGCTAATTTTAAGCCCAATTAGAAAAAAGGCAAATAAGGGAGGATAGAAAATGCTAAAAGAGATAAAGTGCCAATTGCAACTAAAATTATAAAAACCCAGCGGTATTTCTTATTTATACTATCCATAAGTTATATTTTACCTATTGCAGAACAAAAAGTAAAAAACTATTATAGCCTCATATGTCTGAGCAGAAGCAGGAAGCCCTGAGTGCAGATGAAATCCGAGCACTAACTTATTGGAAGTCTAAGGGGCAAGATTTAAGGGACGACACGAGTTTGGCTGAAAAATCTTTGTCAGCACTCGATGCAGCTAGGTATATAACTAGAGCAAATAGAGCTGGTAGGGTGTTTTATGCAAAAAGAAGGCTAGAAGCATTATCTCAGGGTGTTATGAGTCTACTCTGGGCAACTCCAGGAAGAAGGCAAGTTACACTATTAACAGGTGTTATGTTTGCAGCAGGATTGTTTGATCATACGATATCTGCGAGACGTAAAAAAATAACGTGATGAGTGAAAAAGTTGTTCAAAGATATTTTGAGATTGAAGATAATCAATTAGTTGATAGAGGAAATTTTGAGGTGGTTTAGACAGAGGGTCCGGAAGATTTGGATTAAAGGATGGTTTAAAATTTTTAGGTAAAATTGGCACAATGACTTTAGCTGGGACAAGTGCAACCGCTGCCGTTTTGTTCTTAGGAGATAAAATGGGTTATTCACTCAAGGGAGATTTCATCACTGCAGCTGGACTTATCTTCGTATCTTACTCTGCAGGAATATCAGCTTTTGTGGGTAGCTTGGCAGCTTTCAATAGAATCTCACACCCAAGAGTACCTGAGATTTTACCTTTGAGTTAATTTTTCAATTTCTTCTAAAGCTTCTTTTCGTTTTGGGTTTTCAAAAAATTTTCTAGCTGGTTCCAGCTTATGTATTAACCACTCTGCTACAGCATTTTTCAAATCCATAGGGTGCAGCTTTTTTTCAGAATAATCTCTTTCTAAATCCTCATAAGAATTATAAATAAGATTTTCTCCCCACCTTGGGTCACGCCTAACATTTAAGCTACTTCCTTCTTTAATCACACCTTGGATGTGTGCCAGCTTCACACCTTGGTTAAAAAACACTAAATGTTTTACCCAATCTAGTATAGGATTAAAATCAATAACCCCTTCAGGACAATACGCACCATTAATTTTTCTTTTTATTTCTTCTGGATCGTCATGTATAAAAATTGCGCTATCTGGTTTTGATTTACTCATTTTTGCAGCTTCCATATCCATTGTCTTTTTGCCGGTTTTTTGATCTTCAATTAATATAGGCGGAAGCAAACCCTGGAGCAAATGATGATGAAGTGCAACAGGTTTTTGAAATCCTAATTCCCTAGCCACATCTCTTGCTACGACATGGACATTTCTTTGATCAGTTCCTGCATGAATAATATTTCTTTTCATAGTAAATAAATCAGCAGCCTGCATAGCAGGATAAATTAAGGTTGCAGCATTTGATGATTCTCCTGCTTGGCGCCCCATAATATCAGTTGATCTCATCATTCTTGAGACTGTAGTAGCTTTTGAAACTTTTATAACTGTTGCCCAGTAGCTATTTGGGTCTTCAGAGTATAGTTCACTTCCCACAATAAATTTAATATCATCTGGGTTTCCACCTAAACATAAATACCCTGCCTTTAATCCTTCTTCAAAATAACTCCTGGCCATTTTATTTGCGGTCTTTAGGGTACCATCTAATTTATCATTGATCCATCCATGCCAATCTGCTAAAAGTACACTTACTTCTACGTTTGCATCATGCAAATCTTTAATTTTTTGCATGCAAACAAGCCCTGTTCCCAAGTGGACTTTTCCTGAAATCTCAAAACCAATGTAGTGTTTTAGTGGAGTTCCTGATTCAATTAAGGCCTTTAACTCATCCTCTGTTAAAGTCTCCTCTAGGTTTCTAGTTATTAAACTAAACTTTTCCTCACTAGTCATAGCTTGATTATTTGATTATATATAGAGGATATTAAGAAGACAATAAGATATGGGGTTTATTTTGATCCTAAGAGATTGCTACTGGGAGTTTGGGAAAAAATGTCCTGGCCATTATCTGTTAGATTGTTTGAATCAACAAAGTTTTTGGCTCCTTTTTTAAGTTTGCTGTAAACTCCAAATTTTGAGTTTCCTGTAATGTTGTTATCTACAACCTTATTATTTGTTGCACTTTCCAAGAAAAATATTCCAATACTATTGTTTATAATTTGATTATTAGCTATTTCGTTGTCATTTGTTTTTATATACAGTCCATTTGTATTTCCTGATACTAAATTTGTACTTACTACATTACCACTAGCTTGTCCATAAAAATAAACACCATACTGAGAATTATTAGAAATTTCATTTCCTGTTATTAAATTTGATGACGAGGAAGTATTTGCCCTTAAACCTCTTTCATTTTTAAGTATTTTATTGTTTCTTATAATATTATTTTTTGAATTATAAAGGGCAATACCATCTCTGTTTCCATAAACTGTGTTTCCTTCAACAATATTGTTATTTGAGCTTCTGTCCAACATTATTCCGTGTAATTTATTATTGTAAGAAAGATTATCTCTTATTACATTATTAATACATCTTTTTGAAAAAATAATTCCGTGGTTTCCATTATCATAAGCTTTATTTTTCTCAACCAAAAATCCATTAGAATCATCGTGTGGATCCAAACCATACTGGATATTTGAGTAAAACTCATTATTTCTAAATACCATTCCTGTTGCACCATAAGTATATGCACCAAAGTAGTTGTGATGGAATTTGGAATTTGTTACTGTCCCCGACATCAAATATTTGCCGTGTGATCCATCAGGGATTTTCCATGACACTCCGTATGAAGAAGCAGATTCTGAGCCTGTTGGGAAAAATCCAAGGTAAGCTAACTCTGAATCTTTAATGTCCATTCTTCCAGCATATTTGGCCATTATAAAAGCCCTACCATCTTTGTGGTTTTTATCGAAGTCTTCTTTTGCCTCATCCCAGGAAGTTATTTTTACTCCATCAACTAAGATAACTCCACCACTTGATCTAATCCAAATAAATCCATTTTTATTGCTTGCAAGTTTTAACCATTTTACTTCTGATTTGGAAAGCTTTAAGGTTACACCATTTTGTACATGGAGGTTATATCTTAAGATCCATTCTTTATCTTTAACTTGCTCTAGGGCATCACTTCCAGCATCTTTTGCTATATCAGCAAGTGTTACTACTTGTCCTCTTCCAGTCAAGATTATCTTATTGCTTTTTTTGTTTTTATCAACTAGTAAAGGAGGTAAATTTTTGATTTGGCTATTAATTGGTTTAGGATGGTTAATTTTTAAGTCCTGGTAGGGAATATTTAATACCAAACCTGGCTCTATTAACCTTGAGTTAGGTAGAATTTGTCCATTTGCACTTACAAGATCTTCAAGATCGATATTAAATTTGTATGCAATAGTTGAAAGAGAATCTCCAGATTGCACCTCATAGTTTGTCACAAGTTCTCCACTTTTCCCAACAGACTGCGTAACTTCTTTAATTTTTTCTTCACCAGCAAGCTTTAGTCCTGCAACTTTCACAATTGATGAATCTTCACTCTCCTCTGCTTTTAACACAGGTTTAACAGGATCAATATTTATAACACCTTCTTTTGTTGAATAAACAAAACTGGTTAAAAGAAAAAGTGAAATTAAAGTTAGCCCGTAAGCTTGGAATTGATTTAGAAGTTTAAGTTGTGGGAGTCTAGATTTATCCCACCTTGTTATCCAACTTTGAGTGTTGAGGGTAAATAAAGCATAAAGCTTAAGAAAAGCCATCATAAAAGTAAACAAAATATAGTGTGGCAAAATGGCTAAATCCTCTGGTTTTCTTCTTAAATGGGGATATATTTTGACAGCTCTTGAAAGGACCCACCATAAAAGAATAATAAAGGCTCCAAAATATAATCCTAAAAACAAAGAAACTCCAAAATAAATTGGGCTTAAAATTGTAGTGAATGATTGCAAAACTTTATCTATTTGATAGAAAAGTAAGGCAGGATGTTTAACTACCCAACCCTCAGATATAGCTTGAAGGTCTGCTCTTAAACTATTTCTTGTCCATCTTAATCTTTGCTGTATGTAGGGCTTTAAATCCTTCATCCCTGGAGTTTTTACGAGAGCATTTTGCTGAAAAGCAACTTTGTAACCCTTTGCTAGTACTAAGTAAGTTAATCTTTTATCATCTCCAGAAATAGCCTTTTTCCCAGCAAAAGTTTCATTAACCAGTTCACTGAGCAATGGAAGTATTGCCTCCCTTTTATAAAAAGCAGTTCTTCCTGATAAACAAACTAAGGCATCACCTGAGGCTGCCAAAAAAGTAAATTCATCAAAATAACGAGAGTCAAGATGAATATCAAATAATTTTTGAGCTAATGTGGCAGTCTTATAAACATTTTGTCTGGTTGCGACACCTGCAACTTTTGGATCACTAAATGGAGGCAATGATTTTCCTAAAATTTCTTCTTCCCAAAGAGTATCAGAGTCAACTAATGCTACGATTTCTCCATTTGCAGCTTTTATCCCCTCTGCTAAAGCTTCCCTTTTTCCTGGGATTTTAGTCACTATTAGTTTTGCCTTTTTAAAAACTTTTTGGAATTTTTTAAAAAGTTCTATATTTTCTTTGTCAGTGTAGTCTATTACAGCAATAATTTCAGATGGAGCGTTTTTTCTCCATGAGATTAAAGCTTTTCTAAAAACTTGTGGATCCTCATTATATACAGGTGTTACTATAGAAACCGATGCGCTGTAAGAACCTTTTTTTGGCTCATATCTTGTTGCTACAATCTTTTTTCCTGCCCAAACTGTCCATCTCCAAATACCAATTAACCCTAAGGGAAGGTAAAAGTACAAAAGTGCTATGTATTGATTTAAAAG
>CAYWKL010000047.1:0-6451 GCA_964459095.1 uncultured Gammaproteobacteria bacterium | reverse complement strand
TAGTTTCAGCAATGCGTGGGAAATTTGGAGGACATGAGGTTAAAAAAAATGGCAGCTAATTCTTCAGAATTTGAAACTCCTGATGGAGTTTTTCTAGTTGAAAATTCGTTTACAGGACTGGATAAAAAAGATATTCATGTTGTTCAGGATAGTACTCGAATTCTTTTTCCAGGAAAAACTGAGCGCGATTCATTAGGATTAAAACTGGATCCAGACAAAAGAGAAGTAGATCTTGAACCTTGTGATAATGTTGAAGTTTATAGAATGGGATCATCATTTCTCCAACGATTGTACTGGATGGTTTCAGGATGGAGATTTCCTTCCGTTCTAAGTGAGGGCTTATTAGTTCCTAAGACTTGTGAAGGAAACAGGCATTATATATCGGCAGCTCAAGGAGAAACTTATGGAATTGGAAATATAGGGCAATCCTTAAGAAGAGTTCGGGTATCTTTTGTTGATCCTTCTCAAATACCAAATTTACCTTCTCTTGATTTACTTAGATGAAGTATAGGTTGTTGTAGGAATTGGGCAAAATTCCATTGATGGCTCAAGCCAGGCGTGCCCATCTTTTTCAATCATCTCATCTGCCTCCTTAGGTCCCCAGGAACCTTCTTTATAAATAATTGGGTCTTTTCTATTTTTAGAGAGAGGATCTATAAAAGCCCACTCTGTTTCAACTTCCTCTGCATCATTAAAAAATGTCTGGTCTCCTTTTATTGCATCCAAAATTAATCTTTCATAAGGGTCAGGGAATGCATGGTTATGGGTATCTAATCTGTAGCAATACTGCATATAGCTTGGTTCAAGTTCTACTTTAATACCTGGCTTTTTAACTAAAATTTTCAAAACTATTCCTTCATTTGGTTGAATTCTATAAATTAATACATTTGGTTCCTCACCCCAGTGCATATTCTTAAATAACCTGTTTACTGGATTTTTAAAAACAATTGCAACCTCAGTCACAGTTTGGGAGAGCTTTTTACCTGCTCTTATATAAATTGGAACTCCAGAAAATCTTTCATTTTGTATTTCAGTTTTAAATGCAAAGAAAGTATCAGAGTTGGATTTTGGATTTATATTTTCTTTTCCCCTGTAACCTTCATATTGCCCAAAAACTAAAGAATTAGGAATTGGTTTAAGCGCTTTTAATATTTTTATCCTCTCTTTAGTAACAGCATCATTTGTAAACTCACTTGGTGCATCCATTGTTGCAAAAGCTAACATTTGTAAAAGGTGATTTTGCCCCACATCTTTTAAAGCTCCAACTGAGTCATAATACCCTCCCCTCTTCCCTACTCCAAAATCCTCAGCCGCTGTGATCTGAATATGATCAATAAGCTCATTATTTATTAATGGTTCAAAAATCCCATTTCCAAACCTAAAGGTCAAAATATTCTGAAGAGTTTCTTTTCCTAAATAATGATCCAGCCTAAAGATCTGATTCTCATTAAAATATTTTAAAAGCAAATCATTTATTTTTTTTGCACTTTTTAAATCATTACCAATTGGCTTTTCAATCATTAGCCTAACCCACCCCTTATCTTCTTTATTTAAGTTAATTTTTTGTAAATTTTTAAATATAGCCTCATAAAGGTTAGGGTAAGTTGCCAAGTAGTAGACCTTGTTACGGATTCCTCCTTTAGACAAAGAGTCTAAATATTTTTCTAACTTTAAATAAAATAATGGATTATCCAAATTGCCATCTAAGTAGTGAAGATTTGAAGAAAGTTTGCTAAATACCTCTTCTTTAATCGCGTGTTTGTGATGTCTGTTTTCTAGATGCAAAACATGATGAAAGTAACTTTTAAATTCTCTATCAGATTTTTTTCCTCTTGCAATCCCTATGATTACAGTGTCTTTTGGAAGAAGGCCTTTTTCTACAATGTCATATAAAGCAGGAATAAGCTTTATTTGTGCAAGATTGCTAGTAATTCCAAAGATTATGAGTGCAAATGGTTCCATTGTGGTAAGAATATAAGCAAAGCTTGCGATCGTCAAGATAGATCTAAGAATTAAGAAACAAGCCGA
This sequence comes from uncultured Gammaproteobacteria bacterium, assembly GCA_964459095.1. Lineage (GTDB taxonomy): Bacteria > Patescibacteriota > Microgenomatia > Daviesbacterales > UBA10151 > CAYWKL01. The sequence continues at coordinate 4,423 of CAYWKL010000047.1, read as the reverse complement.
ATCCTTCGTTGACACAAAAATCCGCTATCGCTTAAATTTGTGTTAACACAGTTGTCTTGATTTTAAATAAGTTTTTTGCAAAACTTAATGACAATGAAACTTGGGTCAATTAGGGATTTAGAGGGTAATAAGTCTGTGCTAATGGACCGAAGCGCTACTGGTCCTGATCCTGTTTATTGGGTCTTTTCAGAAATATCAGATTCTTCCTCCCTAAAGGGGCCCGCGCCTCAGGATGACAAAAAAGTATGGGCAAATGTTACTTTAATAACACCAGGTTTATACACTTCGGCTGGTTCGACTATACTCACCACAAGTCCGCTCAGTGCGGGTGGAGAGTTTCCTAAAACTTTTGGTCATTATCATGGGACTAATGTAAATGAAACTTACTTTCTAGTAGCTGGTAAAGGAGTTTTACAACTTCAGTCTAAATTTATAGAAAATGGTCAGTGGATAAAAATTAAAGTTAGGAAAGTTTATCTTATAAAGGCTGATCCAGGAGATGAAATATTAATCACTCCTGAGTGGGGACACTCTTGGAGTAATGTAGGGGATTTACCTTTAATTTCTTTTGACAACTGGACCTTAGGCCACTCCCCTTCTGATTATGAAGACATAAAGGCTCTGCAGGGACTTGCTTACTATTTAACAAAAGATAATGGAGAAATCAAAACTATTCCTAATCCTCGCTATAAAGACTTGCCAGAACCTATTTGGATAACTGCAAAAGAATTTGCCGAAAAACAATCTTCAAATTCTCTTTGATTTTTAAGTGGTATAATTTTTGGGTGAGTGCTGAGAGAGTTAAGATTGAGCAGGTTGTTCCTGAAGCAGCTGATTGTTCAGATGTGTTTCGTAGAATTCCCCTGAACATTCGCGTAGGATATGAAGCTAGAATAATTGGTGTTCTCGAGACTGCAGAAGATTTGTGTACAAGGCGTTGGAATAGCTTAAGATTTAATGACATCCTTGATTATTTGGACGAGAACCCAGGGCCTGATGGTAGGCATCAATATTATTCTATTGCTGAAGATATAGTAAGTCGTGGTTATGCTCGAATGAATGGTGCAAAAGCAGCATTAGAAAGAGTTACAAAAACTTCACTGACAATGTTAAGTTATGGAGTAACTAGTCTTGAGGATTTAAATCAAAGACAATTTGGTTTAGCACCAGGTGAGATGCCAAGAGGTGTTCCGGGTGGGATTCGAGGCAGAATTTGACAACTAGTAATTAAAAGTATTATCTTTAAGGAGTTCAGGGAATGCATGCTCTGAGCTTACCTAGAGGAACAAGGGTTCTAGAGAAATTTTCTTTTAGGGACACCCTTGGATTCTTGTCTAAAAACAGGAGTCCTTTCTGGTAAGTCCTCTCCAAAGGCTTGAATAGATTTGGAAAAAAGGACAGACAGACAAAAAAGCCTGTGGTCAAAGCAGGCTTTTTTGTTAGAAAGATGAATATAAGCAAAGCTTTACTACGTATAAAGAAAATTAAAATTGACCCTTCCTATAAAAAGGAAAATGGGAATTTTGTTTTAAGTTTTGATGATATACCTGTTCCCGAAAACTTCAGTAGAGTTGATCAGTCAATTGTTTATATTGCCCCTAACCAGGTGGGTGGTAATCACAAACACAAAAGAACAGAAGTGTTTGTAGGGATAGGGGAGGGGCTTAAGATTTATTGGTTAGATGAGAAAAAGAAGCTGAAGATGGAAAGAATGAATCCTAGTGGAGAGCTTTTTGCTTTCTTAATTCCCCCATTTGTACCCCATGCTATTAAGAACTTCTCCAAAAATGGTGCTAGTTTAATAGAGCTTGCAAATAGTAAGCAAACTCTAAAAGATGTTGAGCGGGTTATAGTTATCAGTTAATTCAGAAGTGATTATTCAGGGAAATTTTAGTATTCTTTTTACTTACTTTAACTAAAACTACATGTTTAAATCCAAAATAAACTAAATTAATAACAACACCTAAAAACAAAACCATAATCAAAAGTGGGGGAGTTTTAAAGACTGTGAAAGCATCTGATAAAACTTGAGAGAAATCAGAAAACACATACCAAGAATGAGTCCTCTGGTATTTTCCTAAAACTAGCGCAAAAGCTATGAATAAATTAACTAGAATTAAAATTAGAAATTTAATTTCAGATTTTTTCTTTAAGTGAAATTCGCCAAAAACTTTATCAACAGGGTACATACTAACAATGAAAGTAATAATTCCTATGCAAGTTAAAGTTCCATACTCAAAAATTAAAAGTAATTTTGATAAAAGGTCAACTTTAATCCACTGAGCTGGAAAATGCTGCAAGTCAGTTATTAAATAAATTGTGTTTGGAATAAATAAAACCCAAAGGATAAAAAAGACTAAAGAAATTAAAGGTTTTCTTGAATAAAAAAACATCCAGCCAAATACAACACCCAATAATGCTAGGAAGATATTAAAAGACATCCAGGAAAGATTATCTAAAACAAAATACATATACTTTTAGTATATATTATTTGCAGGACTATAGATTTTTGACTTATAGTAGTATAATTTCAGTATGAGTAGAGAGATTCAAGTTGAAGTTCAAGTAGGAGCTGGGATAATAGAGATTGCTCCTGGGTGGACTGCTCAGGCAGAAATTGATGATCCTTATGAGAATGTAGAACCTGGAGAAACAGCAGATCATGAGGCACGGCATGCTGTTGCAGGCGCTGAAGATGGGATTCTGCCAAAACTAGCTTCAAGAATACCTGGACCTGGTTATTTAGGGAAAACAGAGTTCCCTCTTTTTAGTGCGGCTGCGGCTATGGCCCCTGATGCTCATGGTTGTAATGGAACAGGATATGATGTGGCTTTAGTGCGAGCCATGGGACAAGATCCAGGAGCTGCTGCTGCAGCGGCAAGAAGTTTACTCTCTGGAAAAGAAGAAATAATTCATGCAGTTGCGGCGCTTATTGAAGTTAAAGGGACAGCCTATGGTCATGAGATTAGTGAAGCAATGTTTAGTGCTGCAAACCCAAGAGTAAATGTTGAGATTACAGATCCATCAGGGCAAAGCTCAAGGTATTCTGAAAGACTAAAAGGATCAAGTAATATTATTCCTATCTCAATTCCTGCACGTTTAGAAAAAGTAGCCTAGCTCCCTAATTTTAAAAATTGGAACTTGAGGCTATTTCTGATAGAATTTAGCATACGCCGCGTTCGTCTAGTGGCCTAGGACATCGGGTTCTCATCCCGAAAATCACGGGTTCAACTCCCGTACGCGGTACTTCTTTAAAAAAAACTTAGCTTCAGATATACTTGAGGCTATGGCACTTGATCAAATTCAAAAAGAAAGACTTAAAAAGCTAAACAATATTAAAAAGCTGGGAATTGACCCTTATACAGCAAAAGTTAACAGAAAAAATAAAATTTTAGATGCAAGAAAATCTTTAGGGAAAAAAGTAATAGTTGCTGGAAGAATCAGATCGCTTCGTCCGCATGGGAAAATCACTTTTGCGGATTTAGAGGATGAATCAGGGAAAATTCAACTATTTTTTTCCCAAAATGAGCTACCTGGAGAAAAATATGATCTACTTGCTAATTTTGATATTGGAGATTTTGTAGAAAGCTTAGGAGAAGTTTTTAAAACTAATGCAGGAGAAATTACTGTAAAAGTAAAAAATTATAACTTGCTTACAAAATCTACAAGACCCCTTCCTTCTGCTTGGTATGGTTTAGAAGATGTTGAAGAGCGCTACAGACAAAGATATGTTGATTTAATAATTAATCCAGAGGTAAGAAAAGTATTTAATGTAAGACACAAAGTTATTTCATTTTTAAGAAGATTTATGGAAGAAAAAGGATTTGTGGAGGTTGAAACTCCAACGTTGCAGCCAATATACGGAGGTGCAACAGCAAAGCCTTTTAAAACTCATCACAACACCCTGGGCACAAATTTATTTTTAAGAATCTCAGATGAACTTTATTTAAAGAGATTAATTGTTGGAGGTTTTGAAAAAGTCTTTGAGATTTGCAAAGACTTTAGAAATGAGGGAATAGATAGGCAACACAACCCTGAATTTACTCAATTGGAATTTTACTGGGCTTATGCAGATTATGAGGACTTGATGAAACTTACAGAAGAGATGGTTTCTAAAGTTGTAAAAGAGATACATGGGTCATATAAATTAGAATTTGAGGGGAAAAAATTAAATTTCACCCTTCCTTTTAACAGAGTAACTTTCACACAAATTGTAAAAGAGCACTCAGGAATTGATTTAGATACAGTTACCACAGAGCGAGATCTGATAAAGGTAATAAAAGAAAAAGAATTGAAAATTGAGCTGCACGGAGTTGTAGGGTATGGACCCCTTTGCGATGAACTTTATAAGGAAGTAGCAAGGCCAAGTATAATACAACCTACTTTTGTAACTGATTATCCATATGAGATGAAGCCTTTGGCA
>CAYWKL010000046.1:0-6654 GCA_964459095.1 uncultured Gammaproteobacteria bacterium | reverse complement strand
ATTTGCTATAACTCTTGCTAAAGTTGTTTTTCCAACTCCAGGCGGACCCCAAAAAATTATAGAAAAAATATTTCCAGATTTTATTGCTTTATATAAAAGCTTTTCAGAAGATAAAATATGTTTTTGTCCGACAATCTCATCTAAATTTTTTGGTCTAATTCTGTCAGACAAAGGAGACATGTATTTGATACTAAACGAAAATTACCCGAAGGTCAATAATTTAATTTGAGGTCCTTTTTCAGTATCTTCTATTTCATATCCTAATTTTTTAATTTCTTTCCTCAAACTATCTGCTTTTTTGAAGTCCTCCTTTTTTCTTGCATTTTCTCGTTCTTCAACTAATCTTTGGACTTTTTTTGGAATCTCTAATGGCTTTCCTAAATACTCATCTAACTTTAATCCCAAAATTTTATCCATTACTAATAAACTCTCAGCTTTTGCTGATGTAGGGTAATCTGATTTAACCATTTCCCACATTACAGCCATTGCTCTTGGTGTATTTAGATCATTATTAACTGCTTCTAAAAATTCCTTCTCATACTCAGCACAACCAATTTTTGGCTTATCCCATCCTCTTATTTCTTCCCTTAATTTATTTAAAGCATTTTGTGCAGCTTTTAAGCTTTCCCAAGTAAAATTTAATTTATCTCTATAGTGTACGGTCAAAACCAAATACCTTAAAGCTAAAGGGTCGGACCCTTGCCCTTCTAAATCTTTTAAAGTAAAAAAGTTTCTTAAAGATTTGCTCATTTTTTTTCCATTAACTAAAATATGTTCCCCATGTACAAAAAAGTTTACGAACTTTTTACCAGTGTAACCTTCTGATTGCGCAATCTCATTTTCATGATGAGGGAAAATTAAATCTATCCCTCCGCCGTGGATATCAAAAGTTTCACCTAAGTACTCAGTGCTCATAACAGAGCACTCTATATGCCAACCTGGTCTACCAATACCCCAAGGCGCGTCATATCCTCCTGGCTCACCAGGATTTACAGATTTCCAAAGGGCAAAATCCTGAATGTCTTCTTTAGCATACTCATCAGAAAGAGTTCGTGTTCCAGTTTTTAGGATCCGACCCTTAACCCCGGATAATTTTCCATAATCTTCAAATTTTGAAATATCAAAGTATACTGATCCGTCTTTCTCTACATATGCAAAACCACTCTTAATTAATTTCTCAATATACTTGATCATTTTAGTTACATGTTCTGTGGCTTTTGGGTAAACATCAGCAGGGATAATATTAAGTTTCCTTAAGTCTTCAAAATAAAATTTAGTGTATTCTTGAGTAATCTCTTCAATACTCAATCCGCTTGACTTTGCCTTATTAATTATTTTGTCATCAATATCAGTTATATTTTGAATAAATCTTACATTGTATCCGTTCGCAGACAAAACGCGGTACAAAATATCTGAAAATAAAAAAGTCCTTAAGTTCCCAATATGCATGTGGTCATAAACAGTAGGACCACAGGTATAAAGACCAACCTCGTTATTTTTTAATGGTTTAAAAATTTCAATTCGTCGTGAAAGTGTATTAAATAGCTTAAGCATCTTGGGGATAGTATATCGTATATTGTATATAGTAACTAACAAGGAAAAAATTCCTTATACTAAATACAAAATACTACGTACCATATACTAATTATCCTGTTCCCACCTTGCGTTCTGTAAACCTTTGCTTATTCTGCAAATCTACATTCATTTGCTGTTTTCTTGTCTCAAGTTTTTGTTGTTTCTCTATTTTTTTATTTTGCTCTTCTTGAGCTTCTGCTAGTTTTCTTTGTTCTTCCTCATTTTTGCGCTGAGCTCTTAACCTTTCCTGGTCTGCTGCCATTTGGCTAAGGAATTGTTGGATGTTTTGTTTTTGCCTTGCCTCATCCGCTTTTTTCTTAGCTTCTTCTTCTGGATTAGTTGAAATATTACTCCCGCTAGATTGACTGATTGTTTCTTTAACAAACTCTTTTGCCTCACTTACAACAGGCTTTCCTACTGCCTCCCCAACTGCAGAGATTATTCCTCCAAGTTTGTTGCCATCAGACATAATTTAAGTATAAAATATTAGACTCTCATTTTTCATCTGTTAGAAAAAGTTTTACTCCAAGTATTAACCCCAAAGAAAATAAAAAAAGTGGAGTTATCACAGGACCTATCAAGGGAGTAGGAATAAGGAAGAAGACATCTTTATCAAATAGACCTTTTGGCCAACCTGTTAAATATTTTAAAAAAATATAATAAAAAATATCCCAGAGGGCAAAACTTATTAAAAATGCTCCAATTTGCTGCCTAAATTTATTTGCAGCAAGTAAAGACACACAAACAAGCATTATTATTGTTGAAATCTCCCTTAAAATTTCTACAGAATAAATAAAAGGATTAGTAAATAAAGGTTTGGACAAAGAAACAAAACTAATAGCTTTAAAATCTAATAAAACTTTATAAGAAGCTAGGTCATAACCTTCTAAGTAGTTAAACATCTCCCTTAGATAAAAAACAATGCTAGCCTCAACAAATGCAAAAGCAATGCTAAATAAAATAAGAATAAAAAGTTTTTTCTTAAAAGTCATCAATCGGGATTTCCAAAAACTCTTAGGGCAGCGCTGGAAAGATCATTTAAACTCTTAATAATTTCTCCTCCTGTCTCTTTAACACAACCTTCTACAAATAAATTTACAAATACTCCTGTATTTTCACTACTTAATCTAAAATCCCCTCTATAACCTAAAATTGGTTTACCCAAACTATATGCAATGCCAATTTCAGCAGCAGTACCAGAATCTACATCTGCGCCGTCTAAAACTGCAAATACACCGTCGCAACTCTTTAGGGCTTTAATATCCCCGTCAAATAGATCTTTGTTTAGCTTTTTAAGAGCCTGCTTTTTTTCTTCACCCTCATCCATATTCAAAATTGAATCTATTTCTTCTTGGGGAACAACAGTCCAAGGATCAAAAATTTCAAAACCTAATTTTTTTATCTCTGGAATAATTTTTTCATAATGAAACGCTCTCCCAACTTCTGAAAATCCTAGTGGTCCTGCAAGATAAATTTTTTTTGCCATTTAATACTCCTTTCTTCCTTCTAAAGATCTTGAAAGAGTTGTTTCATCAGCATATTCTAAATCCCCCCCCACTGGCAAGCCTCTTGCTATTCTTGTTACCTTTATTCCCAAAGGCCTAATTAGCCTATCAATATACATTGCTGTTGCCTCACCTTCCATTGTTGGGTTTGTTGCCAAAATTATCTCCTTTACAGTTTGGTCTTTTAACCTTGGCAAAAGCTCCCTTATTTTTAGCTCCTCTGGTCCAATATTTTCTAAAGGTGCTATAGAACCGTGCAAAACATGATAAAGCCCTTTAAAGTTTGCTCTCTCTAGAGCCAATACATCTAAAGGATCCTCAACTACGGCTATTATGGATTTATCACGAGATGGATCTGAGTCTATTTCACAAGGGTCTGACTCTGCAATATTAAAACAAACAGAACAAATTACAGTTTTTTCCTTTAAAGCTACAGCTGCCTCAGCTAGAGCTTTTGCCTCTTCTTTTGGGGCATGAAGTAAATAATAAGTTAGCCTTTGTGCAGTTTTTGGCCCAATTCCAGGAAGCCTTTCAAAAGCCTCAATTAATTCTTTTACAACTTTTGGGATTGTCGCCATATAAGCAGTATTATGTAGTAAGTATTATGTATTATGCAAGAAAAAAGAGATGCAAGGTTTGGTCTTAAAAATTCATTATTCAAAATTGCGAAGACGCCCAGATTTAATAAATTGTTTAAGTGTATTCCCTATTCTACATGTATACACTAACCCACCAACGACTATAACTATTCCTGTAAATAATGCGATTGCTTTAATTTCACTGGGGACTCGAGAAATTTTATCTAAAAAAGGGTGTTTAGGTTTTAAGGGGAGATTACCTTGGTCTACTAAAAGACCAGTTTCAGGATCTTTAGGTCTGCTCTCAATCTCTTGCATTTACATAAAGCAAGTAAAGTTTTACATTCCTGGCATTCCCATACCACCCATTAAGCCGCGCATTTCCTCTGCAGCTTGCTTTTGGGATTGCTTTAAAGCCTCATTAACAGCTTCTGTAATTTTTTCGTGATCTAGCTCACCAGAGATAGATATAACTTTTTGATCAGCTGTCATAACTACTACAACACCTTTATGTTCTACAGTTATTTTTATCCCTGAGAGTTTTTTTTGCACTTCCATTGCCTGGTCGCGCATTTTCTTTAAATCCCCAAGCTGTTTTATAGAATCCATTAAACCCATGGGAGTATTATATAAAGTCTAAAGTCTAGAGTCTAGTCACTGAGTCTGCCACATTTTCCATTAAACAAATTATAGTCACAGGCCCAACCCCGCCTGGCACAGGAGTAATTTTTGAAGCTTTTAGGGCTACAGTTTCAAACTCTACATCTCCCAAAACTTTGTCACCAACTTTTTCAGCCCCCACATCTATCACAACTACTCCTTCTTTTACCATATCCCCTTTAACTAGATGCACTACTCCTGTTGCAGCAACTATTATATCCGCATTCTTAATAATTTCCTCTTGGTTTTGAGTGTTCTTATCACAAATTTTAGCGATAGCGTTTTTTTGTGTGAGCTGCTCAAAAATTGGCTTCCCTACCAATTTACTTGCACCTAAAACTACTGTATTTTTCCCTTCCAATACAACTTTTTCATCTTCTAAAATTTCCATTACAGCCCGAACAACTGCTGGTAAAAATCTTCCCTTACCAGTTAATCCATCAACATCTTTTTTTCCATCAATTAGATCAAGCAATTCATCCTGTGATTGTCCTTTTAAAAACTCCTGCGGGATGGGAAGCTGAATCATAATTCCATTAATTTCTGGGTCATTATTTAACTTTTTAATCAGTTCAACAACCGAATTAAAGCTTTCAGTTACAGGAATTCTTAAGGCTTGAAAATCAATTCCCACCTCAGTAGCTTTTTTCTGCTTCATTTTGGTATAAAGTAGAGATGGAGGGTCCGATCCTATTAAAATGCTTACCATCTTAGGACGCGTTTTAAGCTTGGAGATTTTTTCTGCTACTTTTTGCTGGTGCTTAAAAGCAAGTTTTCTTCCATCAATAATATTATTATTTGAATAATTAATTGCGTTGCCTTCTTCCATAATACAGAAATATTGTTCGAACGATTAGTGAGAACTAAGTAGCTTATGACTTCTCACTACGTTCGAAGAGTAACTCTTTCTTTTTTCTACTAAAATCTTTTATTTGTTTTTCTCTTAAACGGGCCTGGATAAGATCTTCAAATTCCTCAAAAAACTTAAGTTCTTTAAATCCGTGTTTTGCAGTAAACTTGCTACCTTTACCCATCCTATGCTGTTCCATTCTTTTATCAATATCCCAAGTAATACCAGTATAATAAAATCCATCCCGGCATTCTATTATATAGACATACCATCTCCAGGGTTTTTTCATATTGTTTTAAACGATAGTGAGAACTATCTGGTTAGACTTCTCAGAGCTAAGGCTCTTCGAAGAATAAAAGTGATGTAGGTTTTCCATTTATGGCACAGGAAATTTTGAGCAGAAAGTTTTTACTTCTTTAGCAATACCCAGTAGTTTTTTGTTTTTATTTACTGATTCCTTAAACTCTTTCCATACTTTTAACCTTTCTTCTTTTTTCTCCGGCAGCTGCCATCCTTTAACATCTTCTATTACCTCATTTATCCAGGAAGCAATTTTAGCCATTTCTTTTTCCCTCATACCCCGGGTTGTTATTGCAGGTGTTCCCAGACGAATTCCTGAGGTCCAATAAGGTGGGAGTCTGTCATAAGGAACCCCATTTTTATTTAAAACTATTCCGGCGATTTCTAGAGCAAGCGCAGCGATGGCCCCTGAAACTTTTTTATTCGTAGAAGAGCTTCGCTCATTTGATAAATCGATTAAAATTAAATGATTGTCAGTTCCACCAGAAACCATTTCAAAATTATATTTACTTAACTCCCTCGCCAACGCTTTAGCATTTTTAACAATTTGTTTTGAGTAGGTTTTAAAGCTTTGGGTTGATGCCTCTTTTAAGGCTACAGCTATAGCTGCAGTAGTATTATCATGGGGCCCTCCTTGCATTCCTGGGATCACTGCTGTTTCAATTAATTTTGGTAAATCAGGGTTTTTAGCTAAACCCTTTTTAGTTACCATTATCATTGCCCCTCTTGGACCTCTTAGAGTTTTATGAGTAGTTGTGGTAATAACATGAGCATAAGGAGCTGGCGAGGAGTGCACTCCTGCTGCTATTAGTCCTGCAACGTGTGCTACATCTGCCATTAAATATGCTCCAACTTTATCTGCAATTTCGCCAAACTTTTTAAAATCATAAATTCTAGGATATGCAGTAAACCCGCAAATAATTAATTTGGGTTTTTCTTTTTTAGCTAACTTTTCTATTTCATCGTAATCTAACCTGCCATCTTTACCCAAGCTGTAATGAACAGGGGTAAAAAATCTTGCTGATAAAGAAAGCGGACCACCGTGGGTGATATGCCCTCCAAAGTCCCTGGACAGCGCTAAAATTTTATCTTTGTATTCTAAAAGCGCTAAATAAACTATTGCGTTTGCTGGAGAACCAGATAAAGGTTGAACATTAACATAAGGCACTTTAAAACGGTTTTTAGC
>CAYWKL010000045.1:0-6923 GCA_964459095.1 uncultured Gammaproteobacteria bacterium | reverse complement strand
TATTTCCAATTTATCTTAATAAGGGATTATGGATCTTAATTGATCTGGCATCAGTTGCAGTGTATTATTATGCTTATGCCAAGCAAAGACTTAAATAACAAAGATCATATTATTTATCCCTACTTTGTGTTAACACAACCTACACCTGCAAAACCCTTCTTACATTCACGGCTCCGCTCATACTCAATATCACTTCTCCAAAAGTAGAAAAAGAGAAGTCCAAATCCTATTAAGATAAGAATTATACATTTTTGAAAAGTTGTCATCTTTTAATTACCTAATCTTCCATTGATTAATTTAGACACATATCTTAGATTAATCTTATCGAATAATCTTACTGATTGCCACTAAGAATGTCTATCTTTACTCTAAAAGTAAATGATGAAAAGCTGAATGTACACCTGGGAGTTGGATTAGCTTGGAGGTGGATTAGCTTGGTATATTTTGTGACTAACTTTGAGAGAAAACCTGAAGAACATAAAGATGTTGCTATGGCTAACACAAATCCAAAGCAAATAGGTTATTTAAGGTAAGGTTTCACAGGCTACACCATCACCATCTCTGTCTAAATTGTGATAGTCAGATCCTGGACCACCTTTTGATTCAAAAAATTCTTGCGCTTCATACTGACTATAGAAGTCACTACAATCATAATCTTGATCTTCTTTATAAGAACGCTCTGTTGCATAATCATCTGTTCTAATATAGCTTGAATCTTCCGGAGAAGTAGTAGATGTTTTCTCAGGAGTTGATTTTTGCGAAAGATTATTCTTTGACTCGGGGTTTTTTGATACAAGAATACCAATAACTACGAGAATTATAATAACCCCGATTATTATTTTGGCCATACTTTAAACTAACCTTACTAAATAATTGATATAATTCATATAGTATATACTTGATATATATCACCAAAATGATCAGGAAAATCATTGCTTTAGGAAAATATTCAGGAGTTGTTGCAATTCCTAGAGAACTTTTAAGAAAACTAAAGTGGAGAAAAGGTCAGAAGGTAGAGTTTGAGGCAAGACGTAAATCTTTAGTTATTAAAGACTACAAGAATTCTTCAACATAGGTAACATTCAAAGGGATTATTGATCCATTAATAAGGTAATAAATGCTATGATAGTCCCGTTGGGGGAATTTATCATAGTTCTAAAAGGTTATCGATTCCCCCAACGCTTTCTCACTCAAAATTCCCATCATTAAAATCATCTTGATAAATAATATTTTCTTATACTTGAGGCCAAATATAGAAAAAAACCATTATGACTAAATGGGTATCTATTTTGTGACTAGATAGTATTTTTAGAGGTTAATTAAAGTTAGAGACCTTGAGAGTGAAGACAGTTTAAGTAACGGTTGTGTACGAAGTCATCGTATTGTTTTGTTCCATAACGAACAGGCATCGAACCTTCTTGCAAATGCTTATTTACAACCGTTGAAACCGCATTAAAACAAAAGCTTTTTATTTGAGAAGGTCGGATTTGAAACCAATAGAATGCTCCAATTAATAAAAGAAAAACAGCGAGCAATAAATAGTGGAGTGGGGCAAGTTTTTTAAGAATCTTCAATATTCTTCCTACTATATGAAGTTTTTTTATGATAAAAAAGAGCAGAATTGTCCCAACAATTAGAAGGTTAAGGCTCAAAACAAACATAGTCTCAGGTTCTAATTCAGGAAGCATTTGTAAGTCTAAAGTCTGTTTTAAATAATTGCTGTTCCCTAAAACGGAGAGGGAATAAAAAACCCAAAAAAACAATATTAGACCTAGTGCTGAATATTTAAGTATTTTAATTATATCCACTATAGGATCATTATAACATATTATTATAGACTGTATTTATCAACCATCCTAGTTTTTTGAGCTGTAAAATCAAACTACTCTAAAAGTAAAAGATTCTAACTCCCCGTTTAAATTATCACCAAATTCTTGTAGTCCTTGCCATACATTTAAAGAAATAGAATAATCTTGAGTTTGTTGTAAGAATACATCCCCATAAACTGGGCGGGTTAAAGTAATGAAACCTAAGATTATGACTAAAGCAGCATATAATTTAGCCACTTATTTAAATTTATAATTCTATTATATACCCTTATAAACTGTCTGATATACTTAAATTTCCCATGAGCAAATTTTTTTGGATAATTACTTTTATCTTTGTTGGTTTAGGGATACTTCTTTTTAGCGGGGTGCTCAGTAGCAAACCTAAAGAAGTTATACTGAAAGCAGAAGATAAAGGAGGCCCTGAATTAACTCCGCACCCTTTGTCTATTGAATCTCTAAGACAGGGAGAATATCCAGGTTCTGATTTAATAATTGAGCAAACTTTAGATCCTGGATTAAACTATCAAAGATATATTGTTTCCTATAAATCAGAGGGATTAAAAATCTACGGCCTTTTAACAATTCCAAATGGGGAGGCTCCTAAGGAAGGATGGCCTGCAATTGTTTTTAACCATGGATATATTCCACCAAGTCAATACAAAACTGCTGAACGCTATGTTGTTTACACTGATGCTTTTTCAAGGAATGGTTATGTACTTTTGAAACCAGATTACAGAGGTCATGGTAACTCAGAGGGAGAGGCTTCAGGTGGTTATGGATCTAACGGATATACAATTGATGTTTTGAATGCACTATCTTCTTTGAAAAAATATCCTGGAGTAGACACAAACCGAATTGGAATGTGGGGACACTCAATGGGTGGGTTTATTACTTTAAGGAGTATGGTTGTAGGTAAAGATATTAAAGCTGGTGTTATTTGGGGAGGGGTTGTTGCCAGTTACAAGGATTTGCTAGAGAGATGGAGACGGAGAAGTCCACTACCTTCTTTGCCTGGAAATGTAAGGAGTAGCTGGAGGCAAACTTTAGTAGAACAGTATGGTGCGCCAGAAGATAACCCAGATTTTTGGAATTCAATCTCAGCAAATGCCTATTTAAAAGATATTTCAGGCCCTCTTCAACTTCATCATGGAGAATCTGATCAATCTGTGCCTGTGAGCTTTAGCAGGACTTTGGAAAAGCAAATGCAAGATGCAGGGGAGGAATTGGAATTTTTTACATACCCTGGTGATGATCATAATATAACTGCAAATTTCGGGATAGCAATGCAAAGATCAGTTGAGTTTTTTGATAGATATTTAAAAAATTAACAAACCCAATACATTTCTCTAACTTAATTTTTAAATAAAAAATGTTTGAAATACATTCCCACATTCCAAGTGGGAAGCCAGTTTAATAGAGTTTTGGAGATGGAGCTAGGGTTTGCAGAGGGTGCTAGAGAGGGATTATGGAAGAGCGTTTAGACAAGCTTGTTTTGAAGCTGGATCTGCAATTTGATCACACATTGATTTATTTATTGCCGGCGAGGCGCTGCCTGATACTTTTGGTGCCATCAAACTGGAAAAATCCTGGAATTTTATATCTGAAGGAGGAGTAAATTTAGTTTGATCTGGATTCCAGGGTGAACATTTTAAATCTAATTGTTTATCTAAATTAGCTGAAGCGTCATCTTTTTTATCAACACTAGCAGCTGCAGTTGCTTGTTTAGTTAAATCAAGCTTCATTTTTGTACCAGTAGTTTGTCCTTCCTGCCACATATAAAAATCCTCACCAGCTAAAATCATATGTGTAATTAATTGCTGGTTGTTTATAGAACTTGTGACATCTGCCCGCATTCTACTATTTGACACAAATACCTCTCCTGTGCCTTGGTTGTCTGGGAAAGTAGTTTTACAGGTAATATTATTTTGAGCAAGGAGCCCCTTTAAGGTTCCCTGCATAGTAGAAGGAGTTTCTGAAGGTTTTGGAGTTTGCTGCAGAGCACTTTCTGTTTGGACGGGTGAAGGTTTGGCCTTAAAAAAATTATTATATGCAAAATAACCTATGCCAAAAGCAGCTATTATTAAAACTGCTCCAACCCCAATTAAAACTTTATTTGACATAAACAAATCAGAAGTATAAGCACTAACCTATAAAAAATCAATAGGGGATTTACTCCACTAAAACTCAAATGCAGTAGAAACCGGCGCTACTTCAAACAAACTAATGATTTTGAACTACCCGAGTATTCCTAAAATAGCCCCCATCGCAAGAACTGATACTAGCTGGTAGCCTGTATTGATTGCAAATAAAGCCCACTTTTTGCCTCCAAAAATTTCTGCCGATGCTTGAACAGGCATTATAAATCCAAGCCATACCCAAAAAGCACTAGTCAAACCTGTCCGTAAAACTGGATAGTGATAAAAATTTAAAGAAAAGTGTAAACCTATTTCACCTGGAAGGTGAAAAAAGATCGCTATCCGACTTGTCAATATACTTCCAACCCCGAGTTGTCAAGCTAGTGCACCTTCCAGGTGTCAGATATCCTAGTACTTGACTAAAGTAATTTTTGGGATTAATATATCCCCATAGGGGGGATATCCTTCGATAGAACTCAGGATAAATATGGCTTACAGACCTAAAAACCTTCAAGAACGAATTCATCACAGATTAAAAATTACAAGGGGACATTTGAATAAAGTAATAGAAATGATTGAAAACGATGCATATTGCATTGATGTAATCCACCAATCCCAAGCAGTGCAGAGTGCTTTGAGTGAAGTTGATAATTTAGTGCTTGAGAATCACTTAAAAGGGTGCGTGATAGACGATATCAAAAAAGGTAAAACTCAAAAATCAGTACAGGAAATAATGAAAGTTTTTAAGAAAAGCTAAACTCTATGAGCAAAAAGATAATTATCACTATTTTAGCAGCATCTCTAATAATATTAGTTGGAGGGGTAGCGTTACTTAGCAAAACCACAACTCCAACTATTACTGCCTCTTTAAACGCCAAGGCTTTTGCAGAAGAAAAAACTTACGATTGGGGAGTGATTAAATACAACGATCCAAAAGCCACTAAGATTTTTAAAATAAAAAATACCGGAACTGATATCTTGAAACTCTCGAATATAAAAACATCTTGTTCTTGCACAAGCGCCCAAGTTAAAACAGATCAAGGTAAGAGTCCTTTATTTGGTATGCACGGAACATCATCTTGGGTAGGAGAAGTAGAGCCAGGCGGGCAAGCAGAACTGGAAGTAGTTTTTGACCAAAGGTTTCACGGCCCTACAGGAGTAGGCCCGGTTACAAGGATTATTACTGCCCAGACTAACGATGCAAACAGTCCTAAACTGGAGTTTACATTAACAGGAACTGTAGTCAGATAAATGTAGAGAATTTAAAATGAGTAATTTTCTAAAAAAAACTCTGCCACTTTGGCTAGTAGCTATACTTATTATAGACTCCTTCCTTTTGAGCGGATTTATTCAATATTATTTTTTTAAAAAGCAGTTTAATGAGATAGCTCTTAGGCTCTCTAAAACCACCAAGAGTCCTGAGGAATTTGCACAAATCCTAAAACAACAGGTAATCCCCTATAAAGGATATGAAACCAAAATTAAATGGAATGATTTAGGACAAAGGTTAGTTGAGGCGGGCGCAATAGATAAACAAAAATATGAGGAACTTTTTGCAGATAATCCAAATACAAAAGACCACATGAAGTATTTGGACGGAAACTGGGATCACAAAATTGTTATTAATGAAAACAATTCTCAGTTTTTAGTAAATACTCTTTGGGCTCTGGGGCTTACAAATAAAGTCAAAGTTTTAGATGAAGGTCCGATGAGAGGTAAGGGTATGGAGACTGCAAATTTTGCCTCAACTGGTGGATGGACTTTAGGGAGCAAAGACGCCATGCGTCTTTATTCTTCTTCAGAAATTATAAAACTTACTACCTCTCAGCAAGATTTAGTTAAAAAAATCGCAGAAAACGTTTACAGGCCATGCTGTGGAAATTCCAGCGCTTTTCCTGACTGCAATCACGGAATGGCAGCACTTGGATATATAGAACTTGCAGTGAAAAGTGGTTTATCTGAGACACAAATCTATAAAGACTTACTTGCCTTCAATTCATATTGGTTTCCTCAAACCTATGTGGATATGGCTGGCTATTTTGAAAAAGAAGGAACTAGTTGGGATAAGGTAGATGCTAAACTTGCCCTATCGTCAAACTTCTCATCAGCACAAGGTGCAAATAGGATAAAACAATCTATAAAAGATTTACCAGGATTTGAGAGTCAGGGAGGAAGCTGCGGGGCTTAATATTAAAATATGGAAGGAGTTCTTTTTCAGACATCTTTAATTGCAGCCTTTATAGCAGGGATGGTTGCTTTATTTGCTCCTTGTTGCGTTACCTTTTTACTTCCGGCTTATTTGGGAAATGTATTCAAAGAAAAAGAAAAAGTTTTGCTTATGACACTTATCTTTGGAGCAGGGATATTTGTTGTTTTACTACCAGCAGTTTTAGGAGTAGCTATAATATCAAAATTGCTATTTGAAAATCACAATATAGTTTATATCTTGGGGGCTGTTGTAATGCTTTTAACATCAGTGATTGCATTTTTAGGAGTTAAACTGCCAATGCCACATCTGCCTGGAGCTGATCCCCAAAAAACTGATGTCTTGTCAATATTTACCTTGGGTGTATTTTCAGGGATAGCAAGCGCTTGTTGCGCTCCTGTTTTAATTGGAATACTTACTTTAACCTTTTTATCCCCAAGTTTTTTTGGGGCGATAATAATTGGAGCAATGTATGTACTTGGGATAATTACACCGCTTCTTTTAATTTCAATTTTTCTTGACGGTAAAATGCCAGGTATCAAAACTTTAAGAAAATGCTTATTTAAAGTTAGGGTTTTTGGAAAAGAGTATGCAGTCTTAACAAGTAATGCAGTAGCCGCAGCAGTATTTTTCTTTACAGGGATTTTAATTTTAGTCCTAACTTTGCAGGGAAAACTTGCTATGGGAAACCTGGAGGGATTTACAAAAATAATTCAAAACTCAAGCTTTTTGGTAGATGAATATATTGGCAAA
>CAYWKL010000044.1:0-6993 GCA_964459095.1 uncultured Gammaproteobacteria bacterium | reverse complement strand
AGCGCATTTTCTCTTAAATCAGTTATAGTTTTAGTATTTTTATTAGTAGGTAATAACATAATTAAATTCCTAAGATAATTCTAAGATTAATCTAAGGATCTGTCAATATCTTAAAAAAGTCCCATTTGTTCTTCTTTAGGTCTTTTTAATTTTCAGCTCTAAGTATTTCCATAAACTTTTCTGGGGTTATAATTTTGATCTCCTGATATGATTTCAGATCAAGCAGATCTTTGTCACGGCTAATAATATAATCAGCTCGGCCTTCAATACCAGCAGCTATAATTTTATTGTCATCTGGATCACGGACAATATCAACTTGCGTAGTGCCAGGCACAATATAAGCTAACAAGGCTATCTCGCTTATAATCACTTTCCGTTCATTACCAGTCAGTTGATGTCTTTTTACAACCCTTGCTCTGTTGATTAAATCTTCTACCTCTTCTAAAACCTCAGGGGAGATGATGAGTGTGAAACGTAAGCCAAGAAACTTTTGATAAATCTCTTGGGTAACTGAGGACTTAACATTAATAATAGCAGCAATCAGTACATTGGAATCCAATACTGCTCTGATCATTCACCTCTAGCTCTTTTTTCTGCTCTATATGCCTCAATCTCCTCATCAATTATTTTATCTAGCTCATCAGGGTCTTGAGCAGGTATTTTGCTCCTTATACTATCTAATTTTTTAACATGTTTGTTCCACTGCTGCTTAGTCAATCTTTTGGTAGGATCCATCAATTTTTCATACTCATCCAAGCTAATAATCATAGCAACATCACGGTTGTGTTTTTTAACCACTACTCTATCATTAGCATAGGTCACACGGTTGATAATGTCAGCCAAATTAGAGCGGAGTTCATCAATAGAGACAGGATTTTTATTTAACATACCTATATATTATTACAAACCTTACAAATTTGTCAAATCAAAATGAGCAAGCTCTTTTTCGCTTCGCTTAAAATAACCCCATTTGTTCTTCTTTGGGTCTTTCCCTATTGACAAACATTGATATTAAGATGTAAGATGTATGATGTATGAAAAGAACTCAATTGAACTTTGATGAGAAAACTTATTATCAGTTAGTTAGCTATGCTAGCAGGGAAAAAACATCTTTGTCTAAAGCTGTTAGGATTTTAGTTAATAAACAACTTGACGAAGAAAATGAAATGGTTGATCCTGCCAGTCACCCCCTTTTAGGACTAATTGAACTAGGTAAAAAGCTGAAGATTAAACTGCCCAAAGATACCTCCTTAAATCATGATTACTATCTATACGGTGAGGGTTCTCCTAAATTTGGTTCAAAAAGGAAATGAACGTATTTACGGATGCTTCAGCTTTAATTTCCCTATTTTCAGAAAAAGATAGTAATCATCAGAAGGCACTTGGAATGATTAGTAAACTAGATAAAAAAAGTGCCTTTATTATATCTAATTATGTATTTGCAGAAGTCGTTACTATACTAAGTCAAAAAGAAGGAAGACATAAGGCTATTATTATTGGAGATTATATTAAAAGAACTTATCATTGGATAAACGTTGACCAAGAAATAGAAGATTTAGCCTGGGAGATTTTTAAGAAACAAATATCTAAAAATGTTAGCTTTGTTGATTGCACAACTTTTGCCCTATTTAAAAAGGGAGTATTTGATAAAGCTTTTAGCTTTGATAGGGATTTTAAGGTTAACAAAATTTCTTTAGTATCTTAAAAAAGTCCCATTTGTTCTTCTTTAGGTCTTTGTAAGCTTTCTTCCTCCTCATCCCAAATTTTTACTACTCCATAAGTATTATCAAATCCTGGCTTAATAGAAAGCTTTCCTTCTCTGACCCTACCTATTCCCTCTGCTATTTTTTCCCCTGACTTTTTGGCAATATCTTCTATTTTTAATTTTGTTAAAATCTTAAGCTCAGTATCTAGGTTTTTAACTAAATCCTCATAGATATTTTTTACCTTTTGAGAAGAAACGCTGGATTTTAGAGCTTCTGCTATTATCTCCTCAAGTTGCACTAACATCCTAAACCCAGGTTTTTCCGGAAACTTTTTAGATTTTATCACTCCTGACTCATCCCTCATTACTCCTAACTCATCACTCGATCGCGATGCGAGAGTCTCTACCCGCTCCACTACTCCAATAGTTAATCTTCTTTTACAAACAGGACATATTTCTCCCTTTTCTTTTAATTCCTCAGGTCCATAAACCACATTGCAATTCCTGTGGCCTGAATAATGATACTTTCCTTCCTCTGGAAAAAACTCAATTGTCCCTAAAATATCTTGAGATTTTAGTGCTCTTGAAAGATCTTCAAATGTTGGCTGACCATTAATAATGCTAACTTCTCTTCCAAGTCTTGGCAGAGAATGAGCATCTGAAAAAGATAAAATTGATTTTTTATCTAAATCGGAAATTCTCCAGTTCATTGCAGGTTCAGAAGATAATCCTGTTTCTACTGCATAAACTTCATCTGAAAACTCCCCAAAGCAATCAAAAAACTTATCATAACCTGATTCTGAACCATATAAAGAAAACCAGGGAGTCCAGATGTGTGCTGGAACAATTAAAACCTCCGGTACTGTTTTTAGAACTAACTCACTAAGTTCTTTTGAACTAAGTCCTATTATTGGCCTGCCATCTGATGATAAATTAAGTCCCCTTTTAGAAAAAACCTCAGATAATTTTTTTGCAGAATCTATAGAAGGCAAAAAAAGTAAAATGTGTATCCTGTGAACTTTTCCTGCTTCAGAATATATACAGGCAATTTCTGTTGTTAAAATGAATTTTGTATTTCCATATTGATAAGTTCCACTTCCTATATCTTTTAAATTAGCCTTTAATTCTGCCTGCCAAAGAGGGTGTAAGGAGTCTCCTGTTCCCATTAAATCTATTCCTTTATATTCGCTCCATTTTGCTAAATTAGGAATATTTAGGTCTCTAGAACAAGCTCTAGAGAATCTGGAATGGATATGTAAATCTGCAACATAAGCCATAATTTCTTGGACGATTCTGCCTAACTCTGTTTGTTTATTTAGTCACGTTACTGAATCGTCCATCACCTAACTTGTATTGTTAATTAAAGCAATTCTATCTAATTTTTAGAAGTATCTATATTATTATTGACAATCAACAATATTTATAATAATCTTTTGGCCTAATGAACCTTAAAGGTAAATTTATTTTTATTGGAATTTTTTCTTTGCTCAGCTTTATTGCCCTCCAGATTCCTTTTACTAAACTTTTAGGATCTAATGTTAGTTTTACAGTCTTTGATTTTTATGCTCCAATAATTGGTGCTTTTTTAGGTTCATGGATTGGGGTAGCTGTTGTCTTTTTAGTTGAAGGACTAAATTTAATTCTAAAGGGTTCTTCTGCTATTAATGAAGGCTCAATAATTAGACTTTTCCCAATGCTTTTTGCAACATTATATTTTGCTCTGCTATCCAAAAAAGGGTCCGACCCTAAATGGATTTTGGCTGTACCAATATTTTGTATTTTAGCTTTTGTAGCAAATCCAATAGGACGTGAGGTTTGGTATTATTCTCTTTTCTGGACAATTCCAATTTTTGCTTACTTTTATAGAAGGAATTTATTTATAAGAAGTTTAGGGACAACTTTTGCAGCCCACGCAGTTGGAGGAGCTTTATGGATTTGGTTTATTGGACTCCCCGCCGCTATCTGGCAATCCCTTATTCCTATTGTTATCCAAGAAAGGTTACTTTTTGCAGTTGGAATTTCTGTTTCCTACTTAGTAACCGAAAAAGTTTTGTCTATTTTAATTGCCAAAAAATATCTCCCTAAACTCCCATTAATTGCTTCTTAAGTAGTAAGTTTGTACAATTCTGAGTATACAACTGTCATCCTCCAACTTGATTGGAGGATCCAACAATAATATTGTTAAGTGGATTCCCGCCTACGCGGGAATGACGGAAGGAATATGAAAGTTATTTTAGCCCTAGTTATTTCTTTAGATGGGAAAACTACTAAAGATTTAAATCCTCCATTTATGTGGGCTTCAAAAGAAGATCAAATCCATTTATCAAAATTAATAAATTCTCAAAAATTAATTGTAATAGGGAAAAATACTTATATCTCTGCGAAGAAAGTTATTAAACTTACACCTAATACTTTAAGGATAGTTTTAACAAAAAATCCAAAGCAGTTTGAAAAAGAAATTGTCTCGGGACAATTAGAATTCAGCAGCGAATTCCCCATTCAATTAGTTAAAAAACTTTCTAGAAAGTATAAACAAATGCTTTTATTGGGAGGAGCAAATATAACAACTCACTTTTTTAAACAAAATTTAATTGATGAAATTTTAATAACTTTAGAACCTAAAATTTTCGGGAAAGGTTTAGGAATTATTGATGAGGTTAATTTGGATATAAACTTAAAATTAACAAATATCAAAAAATTAAATTCTCAAGGAACTCTTCTTTTAAAATATGCGGTTTTAAAATGAAAGTTAAAGCGTACAAAACAGAAAAAATTACTCAGGGCAGTTTCAATCTTCAGGAGTTCTTAGATAAATTTGTTCCAGATTTATCCGAGAATTCTGTTTTAGCGATAAGCTCAAAAGTAGTTGCAATTTGTGAAGGAAGATTTGTAAAAATGGAAGATGCAGATAAAGATAAGTTAATTGCATCTGAAGCGGAATTTTTTATCCCAAAAGAAAAAAATAGATATAACGTTAGCTTAACCATAAAAGATAATTTATTAATTGCTGGAGCAGGAATTGATGAATCAAATGGTAATGGTTACTATATTCTACTTCCTGAAAATCCACAAAAAAGTGCAAATTTTATTAGAGAGTTTTTGAGAAAAAAATTCAACATCAAAAATTTAGGAGTTGTTATTACAGATAGTAGAACTGCTCCTCTTCGTTGGGGAGTAACAGGACTTTGTATTTCTTACTCGGGATTTACTCCATTAAAAGATTACATTGGGAAACCGGATTTATTTGGTAGAAACTTTCAATTTGAAAAATTAAATATTGCTGACTCTTTGGCAGCTACAGGAGTTTTGGTAATGGGAGAAGGTTCTGAGCAAACTCCGCTTGCGATAATAGAGGAAATTCCATTAATAGAATTTCAAGATGAAGATCCATCTAAAGAAGAATTAGGAAGCTTAAAAATCAGTCTTGAAGAAGATCTCTACAGCGATCTTTTAAAAAATGCTCCTTGGGAAAAAGGATTTAAAAAGTGATTTACGATTTAAGAATATTGATTTATGAATAGAAGAATTGTTTTTATTTTAAACTCATAAATCTTAAATCATGAATCATAGATCTTCTTTATTTGATACTCACACCCACCTGCAATTTAAAGCCTTCAAAAATAATTTAGATCAAGTTATTAAAGATGCTAAAAATGCAGGAATTCAATATATAAACATTGTTGGAACTGATTTAGAATCTTCCAAAAAAGCCATAGAGATTGCAGAAAAATATGATGGAATTTTTGCAACAATTGGTATTCACCCCCACCATATTTTCAGTTATCTAACCAGCGATGTCATTCCCGCCCGCTTCGCAGCGAGGCGAGCGAAAGCGGGAATCCAGGAAACAGAAAAAACATGGATTCTCGGGACCCAAGTCCGGAATGACAACTTAAAGAAAGATTTAGAAAAACTTGAAGAATTAATATCTGAAAAAAAAGTGATTGCGGTTGGAGAAACAGGGATGGATCGCCATATCTATGAAAAAACCAAGTATGCCAAGTACCAAGTGCCAAACAAATTTATTGAACTGCAGAAAAAGGCGTTTGAGAAACAAATTGTTCTTGCCTTAAAATTCCAAAAATCCCTAATAATCCATAACAGAGAAGCAGTTGATGATTTACTGCAAATTTTAGCTTTGCACCCCGGGGGTGCAAGCACGGTTTTCCATTGTGCGCAGCCAGATCAAAAGTTACTAGATTTTGCTATAAAAAATAAAATTTACATAGGAATAGATGGAGATGTTACATATGATAAAGCAAAACAAGAATTTATTAAAAAAATCCCTCTAAATTTATTAGTTTTAGAAACAGACTCCCCTTTTTTAACACCTAAGGGTTTTAAAAACCCTAACACCCCAGCAAATTTGAATTATGTTTTAGAATTTATTGCAGATATTTTAAAAATTCAAAAAGAAAAATTAGCAGAAATAACTTTTAAAAATAGTAAAATACTTTTTAATTTATAAAACTATTTCTTAAACTGCAATTTATACATCTCTTTTAACTCTTTAACTGTAGTCGCATCCTCTGCTACTTTATCTTTTTCTCTAAATTTAACCAACCTAGGAAACCTTAGGGCATACCCAGGGTCCGACCCTATTTTTCCAGCTGTGTGGTTTGGAGACCTGGTTATTTCATCTGCTAAAACCTCAATCACTATTTCTGGTGCTATCCAAACAGAGGGTTCTAAAACAGAATTAACTCTGGCTGGTTTTTTATTAACTTTAATTTTATCTGCTCTTTTGTGAATCTCTCTCCATTCATCATCTGTTAAGCCTGTTCCTATTTTAGAAACAGTTACAAATTCATCTTTTTTATTATCATAAACCCCAACCAAAAGTGCCCCTGCCCCAAAACTTGCCCTTTTTCCTTTTCCAAAAATATAACCTAAAATCACACAATCTATTGTATCTTTAAGTTCTCCATCTGAGTGTTTTTTGAGCTTTACCCAGTTAAAATTTCTTGCTCCTGCCTCATAAGTAGAATCTACTTTTTTGGCAATAATTCCCTCTAGCCCTTTAGTTAAAGCATCTTGAAAAAGTTCATTTAATCTTTTAACCGTAGTTACTACCTCGCCTGCTTGAGGAATTAACACTTTCTCACCTTTAATATTTTTTGCTAAATTCTTAATTCTAGATTCTAAATTCTCATCAATTATAGATTTGCCGTTTAGGTACATCACATCAAACACAAACGCCCTAAGTGGGAGCTTTTTAGCCATTTCTTCTATTCCGTGTTTTCTCCTCCTTTTTGTTGTTTCCTGAAAAGGCAAAAATTCCTCTGACT
>CAYWKL010000043.1:0-7336 GCA_964459095.1 uncultured Gammaproteobacteria bacterium | reverse complement strand
AAGATTTAGACAAAATTCAATCTAGTCATCTTTTTGATGGGGGATGGGTTCATATAGATTTTGCTGATAATAAATTTGTGCCAAATCAAACTGTAGACCTTAAGATTTTAAAAAAATACCCAACTAACTTGAAATTAGAAGCTCATCTAATGGTTGAAACACCAAATACTTGGGTTTCGCCGTTAAAAGACGCCCAAGTTAAAAGAGCAGTTGCCCATATTGAAACAGGAGGAGAAGTAATTGATGACTTTATATCCCAATGTAAAGTTTTGGACATTGAAGTGGGGCTTGCCATAAAAATGGATACAGGGCTTAAAGAATTAGAACAATATTTTAAAGTAGTAGATTTGATTTTAGTTATGTCTATTGAGCCTGGATTTCAAGGACAATCCTTTATTCCAAACTCTATAGACAGGGTTAGACAATTAAAAAGTATTTGCTCTAACCTTGATAAACCTTTTATCATAGGAGTAGATGGACATGTTGACAGTGAAAATATCAATGCACTCGTTGGTGGTGGAGCAGATAATTTAGTAATTGGTTCTCATTTACTAAAAGGAGATATTAAAGAAAATGTTAAAAAAATTAAAGAAGCTATTCAGTCCTAAAAAAATTCCAGAAAAAGCAAAAACAATCCAGCAAATTGCTATTTTTGGCTCATCCCACACCCTCCCTGACAGCCATTTATCAAGAGAAGTTTATAAAGTTTGTCAATGTCTAGCAGAGGCAGGCTACACAATTGTTAATGGTGGGGGTCCAGGGGTTATGAGAGCAGCAACTCTTGGTGCTAAGGCTGGGGGTGGAAAAGTTATTGGGGTAACTTTATACCCCAAAGATATGGCTCATTTCGAAGGAAGAGATAAAGAAAATGATGTTGATGTTGAGATAAAAACTGATACTTATGTTCAAAGGACTTTGACTTTAATGAAGGAGGGCCAAGTTTACATAGTTTTTAAAGGGGGTACAGGAACAATTTCTGAGTTTGCAATGGCTTGGGGTTTGGCAAGACTTTATTTTGGGCACCATAAGCCTTTAATTTTATATGGGAAATTTTGGAAAAAAATTATAAATAGCTTTAAAGAAAATATGTTGATTGTTCCAGAGGAGCTGCAAGTTTATAAAATTGCAGAAACTCCAGATGATGTTTTGTGTGAGATAAAAGAGTTTGAGGAAGAAATAGAAAAAGGAAAACACAAACACTTAAAGGCTACAAAAAACGGCTTTTCGCTATAATTAAATTATGTTATCTGCTCACGTTGAAAAAGAATTAGAGTTAAAAGCTAATAATATCCGTCAGGATATTATTGAAATGTTAATTAGTGCTGGTTCCGGACATTCTGCAGGGCCTTTGGGAATTGCAGATGTTGTGACTGCTCTTTACTTTAAGATTTTAAATATTGATCCGGCGAAGCCAGATTGGAGTGAGCGTGACAGGTTTATATTATCTGCAGGACACCTTTGCCCTGTTTTATATGCCACTTTAGCAGAGAGAGGATTTTTCCCTGTTGCTGAGCTTAAAACTTTAAGAAAATTAGGAACAAGATTGCAGGGCCACCCTCATAGGGAAGATTTACCAGGGTTGGAAACTACCTCAGGCCCCTTGGGTTGTGGGCTATCCCAAGCTTGTGGGGTAGCTTTGGCTGCAAAATTAAACAATGCTACCTGGCGAACAATAGTTTTAATGTCAGATGGGGAACAGGATGAAGGTAATACCTGGGAAGCTATAATGTTTGCAGCAAAATATAAAATAAAAAATTTAACAGCAATTATGGACAGGAATAATATCCAAATTGACGGGTTTACAGAAGATATTATGCCTTTAGATAGTTTAAAAGCGAAATATGAGGCATTTAACTGGCATGTACTTGAGATTGACGGTCACAATTTCGAAGAGATTATAGATGCTTTTAACGCCGCAAAAGCTATTTATGAAAAACCTACTTTAATTATTGCCCATACAATTCCTGGGAAAGGAGTAGATTTTATGGAAAATGATTTTAAATGGCACGGAACTCCTCCAGGAGTTTCTGATATGCCGGGTGAACCACCTAAATCTGAGCAAGCAAAAATAGCTTTAAAAGAACTCCGAACTTTAAGAGGAAAAATAAAATCAGAGCATGAATAAAGTAATTCGCTCGTCACATCTAAATAAATGCTAAATAAAAGTTTAAATTTAAATCCTAAATTATTTGACGGTGATATTGAACAAGTTCCAAGTAGGAATGGATTTGGAGAAGGGTTGGTTTTAGCTGGGGAGGAAAATGAAAATGTTGTTGGACTTTGTGCTGATTTAACAGAAAGTACAAGAATGGAAGCTTTTGCTAAAAAATTTCCTGAAAGATATTTTGAAGTAGGTGTTGCTGAGCAAAATCTAGTAACAGTAGCAGCTGGATTGGCCTTAGGAGGCAAAATTCCTTTTACTTCCTCTTATGCAATGTTTTCTCCTGGGCGAAACTGGGAACAAATCCGAACTACTATTTGTTATAATAATGTTCCAGTAAAAATAATCGGATCTCATGCAGGAATCTCAGTAGGACCAGATGGTTCAACCCATCAAGCATTAGAGGATTTAGCACTCACTAGAGTTTTGCCAAATATGGTAGTTATTTCTCCTTGTGATGCAATTGAAGCTAAAAAAGCAACAATTGCTATCTCAAAAAATGGCAAGCCAACTTATCTTAGGTTATCAAGAGAAAAAGTGCCTGTTATTACAACTGATAATACACCTTTTGAAATAGGGAAGGCCCAAGTTTTTTGGGAAGGGTCGGACCCTAAGCCTGCTGCAGCTATAATTGCCACAGGCCAAATGGTTTATAAGGCACTTCTAGTGGCAAAAGAATTAGAAGAGAGTAAGATTAGTGTTCGAGTAATAAATCTATCCGCCATTAAACCTCTTGATGAAAAAACCATTCTAAAAGCTGCAGAAGAGGCAGGAGCAATAGTAACTGTTGAAGAACACCAAAAGATAGGAGGCTTAGGAGCAGCTGTAGCTGAATTGGTATCAGGCCACTACCCTGTCCCTATTAAAATAATTGGAATTAATGATAGGTTTGGAGAAAGTGGCCCCCCAAACGAACTATTGGAAAAATTTGGATTAACAAAAGAAAATATTAAAAAAAGTTGTTTAGAAGTGGTAAGATTAAAGGGTAAATGAACAAACCTTTTTTACTTGTAATTTTTGTAATAGGTTTAATCTGGCTAAGGAGTGGTTATGGTAAGTTGACAGGTGGGTTTGTGGGGACTTTAGATAAAGCCCTAATGAAGTTTGCATCAGAGAACCCATATCCTTTTGTTAAAGAATTCCTAAATTCAATCGCAATGCCCAACCACTTTATTTTTTCCATTCTGACAGAGTGGGGAGAATTATTTGCAGGGGTATCACTTCTTGTATGCTCTATTATTCTAATGGCTAACCCTAAACCAAATAAAATGTTTCCAATTATATTAGCTTTAGGACTTTTGGTAGGAGCAATTTTAAATTTAACTTTTTGGTTTTCAGCAGGGTGGATGTCCCCTTCAACAGATGGATTAAATTTATTGATGTTTGCTATAGAAGTAATAGCTCTACTTGCTGCTTTAAAAAAATTAAAAACTAATTGACTATATATCCTTTTTAATAATAGAATAGTGTCTCTCATGAAGGAATTCTCAATCCCTCTAAGTATTGTGGCTGGGGCAATAATAATAGGTTTGGCAATAATGATAAGTAATGGGTTTATAAGAATAGGAAACATTAGTATTGGAGAAAATAATTTATCGTCAACACAGACACCAAGCGTCACTGCTAACCCCCAATCGCCAGACACCCCGATAATAACTACAGTCTCTTTAGATGATGATCCAATCCTAGGAGATAAAAATGCGCCGGTTACAATTGTTGAATTCTCAGACTATGAGTGTCCTTTTTGTAAAAGGCATTTTGACCAAACTTACCCTACTCTTAAAAAAGATTATATAGAAACAGGTAAAGTAAAGTTAGTTTATAGAGATTTGCCACTTGATTTCCATCAAAATGCTCACATAGAAGCCCAGGCTGCAAATTGTGCTAGGGATCAAGGAGGAGATGAAACTTATTTTAAATATCATGATGAAATATTTAAGCGAACAACCTCTAATGGAACTGGTTTAAGTGTGGATCAATTACCAGCAATTGCGAAAGATATAGGAATAAATGTTTCAGAGTTTCAAACATGTTTGGATTCAGGAAAATACAAGGCAGAAGTAGATAAAGATTTGGCTGATGCAGGAAGGTATGGTGCAACAGGAACCCCAACCTTTTTTATAGGAAAATCTAAGACTGGGGGAACAATAGAGGGAACTCTAATTGTAGGAGCCCAACCATATAGCGCATTTAAAACTTCAATTGACTCACTGCTATAATTAACTTAAGGTATGTTTGATGTAATTTCCATTGGGGACTCTGTTATAGATACTTTTGTTCCATTATTGGATGCTGAAATTGTAACTAATAAAGAGGATATCCCTTCAATTGCTTTGCGGTTTAGGGATAAAATACCTGTTGGTCCATCTATTTCAATGGTAGCAGGAAATGCAGCAAATAATGCTGTTGGCGCAAGCAGGTTAAACTTAAAAACTGCAATCTATACTCATGTTGGAAATTTTGGGGATGATACGGATGATGATAGGATTAAAAAGAAATTTAAAAAAGAGGGGGTAGATATAAGGTATATCGCAGAGACAAATAAATACCCTTCAAACCATCATATCGTCTTAACCTTTAAGGGAGATAGAACGATTTTAATTTATCACCAGCCTTGGGAATATAGCCTGCCAGATTTGGATAAAACAAAATGGGTATATTTTACATCCCTTGGGCCAACTTTCCCTAAGACAAAAATAGTAGAACAACTAATAAGATACTTAGAACGCACAGGTGCAAGGCTTTTATATAATCCTGGAACTTTTCAGATTAAATATGGAGTTAAAAAAAGCCCAAGGCTTTTATCGTTAACAGAGATTTTTATTGTTAATGTAGAAGAATCTAAAAGAATTTTGGGAATTGATGAGACAAGAGAGGTACCCATAAAAAAATTGCTCAATGCTTTAGCAGATTTAGGACCAAGAAAAGTTATCATTACTGATGCGGATAAAGGTTCATATGGTTTCAGCGGCGAAAAATATTTTAAGCTTGGAATTTTTAAAACTAAACTGGTTGAGACAACAGGTGCTGGAGATGCATATGCCACAGGAGTACTAGCAGGTCTTTACCACGGCGAGGATTTGCCTAATGCAATGCGCTGGGGAGCAGCAGATGCCGCCTCTGTTATAGAACAAATTGGTCCCCAAGCAGGGCTTTTAACTTATAATCAGATGCAAGAAAAATTAAAGGAAAATTCAAAAGTTATGGCAAAAGAGATATAGATGAATCTTGATCAGTTTAAAGGTAGGGGGAAATTTTTAATGCTTGCGCTAGACCATAGGGAAAGCTTTAAAAAACTTATTAATCCCGAAAATCATGAAGCAGTTAGTGACGGGGAGGCAATAAAATTAAAATCAGAAATAATTAAAGCATTAGAGCCTGAATTTAGCAGTTTACTTATAGACATTAAAACAGGTCTTCCTGCATATACACAAAAATCTAAACCATTTTTACTCCCTTTAGAGAAAAGTGGATATACAGATAAAGAAGGTGAACGAATCACCGATATAGAATTTAATGTAAGTGATTTAAAAAGTTATGGGGCAAGTGGAGCAAAACTCTTGCTTTATTTTAATCCAAACCTTGAATCTGCAACAAAACAAATAGAAACTGCTAGAAAAGTATTAAATGATGCAAGAGAAAATGATTTTCCTTTATTTTTTGAATTTGTAACCTATTCCCCAAAAGGAGAGATAGAAGATAAAGAAAAAATTATTTTAGATTCACTAGATTTATTACTTAAAGAAAACATAAGGCCTGATGTTTATAAATTAGAATACCCAGGAAGTTTAGAGGGGTGTAAAAAAATTACAGAAAAATTAAAAGATTTACCCTGGATACTTCTTACAGGAGGGGTAAGTTTTGAAAAATTTGATGTGGAGTTAAAAGATGCTATAGGAGGAGGAGCCCAAGGGTTTTTAGCAGGAAGAGCAATTTGGCAGGAAGTTTGTAAATTAGAAGGTGAGGAAAAAGAAAAATTCTTAAAAGAAACTCTACCAAATAGATTTAAAGAAATCTGCAGAGTTGCAACTTCTTGATTTTTAAGAATTGTTATCCTATAATTCGTAACATGAGAGAGAGAAATGCAGGTACTTCGTCTAGAGCTAGGCAAAAATTAGTTCAGGTAGCACTTTCGGATGCAGAATACGAAATGGTTAAAAGTCGCGCAGCATTAAGAGATTTAACAATACCCGAAGTATTGAGAGAAGCGGTTAGATTTAGAATTCAGATTGAAGGACTCGCAGAAAGAGGGTATCAATTAACTAGACCTGTTGAAGGAAAAGCTTCTGAAGGGATACCGCTAAGTATTCTGACGAACAAATTTTAGTCTCCAAAATTCTATTTATCGCTTAAATGATTAAATGAATACTCAAATGTTGCATCTATTTTTTTGTGAGGATTGAAAATATTTTTTGGATCAAAAATATCTTTTACTTCTTTGAATAATTTAAAAACTTTCTCCCCATACATTTTTTCCAAATACGGTCCTCTTACTAAACCATCATTGTGTTCGCCTGAAATAGAACCTTTATACTCCAAAACTAAATCAAAAACGCGCTGACTTAACTCTCTAATAGTATTTTTTATATTAGGATTGTGAAAATCCATTAATGGAATAATATGAAAATTTCCATTTCCTACGTGTCCTGCAATAGTATAAATAATCTCCTTTTTGTACTCATCTAAAATTGCCTCAAGTTTAGGTAAAAACTCTGGTAAAATCTCATGGGGCACAATAATATCATCAATAAAAGGCGCAGTTCTCATATGTTCTGAATGGTGCCTTAATAAATTAAAACTCTCTCTTCTTAATGCCCAGTATTTTTTCTCTTCCCCACCTTTAACAATTCTTGTTTTTAGGCTAAATTTAGAAAGCGCTGATCTGGCATAAATAGCTTTTTTTGCAACTTCTTCTTCAGTTTCTCCTGTAAACTCAGATAAAATAATAAGTTTTGGCATTCCCCCTGTAAAAGACATCCACATTTCTGGTAAAAACTTAAAGAATAAGGAAACAGTATTTTTAGCCTCAGTTGGTTTTAACATCTCTGGTAAAAACTTTAAAGCTACCTTCATTGTTTTATCATCATAAGATTCTAAACTTTCAGGGTTTAAAGATAAAAGTGTATTGATAATTTCTCCTAAGTAACTTAAATTTTTTAAAAATACAACAAGTAG
>CAYWKL010000042.1:0-7414 GCA_964459095.1 uncultured Gammaproteobacteria bacterium | reverse complement strand
TTAACACATCCATATTTTACCTGATGTGTCGGATATTAAACTTTAATTAAGCGAAGGGTTGAATTTTTGCATAAGACCTAATTTGTTTTCTCCGGAAAGTAAAACTAAATCTGGATATTTTTGTTTGAGGAGTGATATTCCTATTTCTTCAGTTACAGCTCCTGTTAAAACACTAGGTAGAGGTGTATCTTGATCCTGTAAAGCAGGAGTGTCATGATAAAGCGAGCTGCAGCCTCCAGTTTCAGAAAATTTTTTAGCGACAAAATAGCAGTTTCTAACTCGACCTGAAGATGTATACCAGTCGAAGACTTCACGGCCAACTAGAGCCCGGAGGGGATTAGTGGATGAGAAACATCCTGTGTCATTTCTTCCATCATAAAACGCTCCATTGCGCCCGAAATTGATTCCTGCATGTGTATTATTGTATCCTATAACTCTTGAATTTGCTACTTAATTTAGTGTGTTTTAGGTGATTTATCCTGATTTTTTCTTTGGCGGAAATCTTCATAAGCAGCCTGGGCAGCTCTGTTAATAGTGCCTCCTATTATTGGCAACCCTCCTAACGCTCTGAATAAAGTATATTTTAATCCTGGTCCATAGAGAGCATGTAAGCTTCCCACTTGGCTTCTTAATAATTTGTTAGCAGAACTCAATTCAGCATTATCTGTAGCCAATTTTAGGTTTGCACTTTGTTGTTGATCTCGATCTAATCCTAACTTTATAACTTCAAGCCTGAGAGTGGCGTTTTCATCTCTTAGATGGGCATTTTCTTTTAATGTTTCATCTTGTTGTTGAGTAAGTTGGGAGTGTAAATCTTTAACCTCAGCTTGAGCTTCGATTAGCCTAGCGCGCAGTTCTCTTTCTGTTGCATCTTTAGCAGCCAATTGATTAGTTAAAACTATTACTGCTTCTTGATCAGCAAAACCTTTAAGTAGAGCCTCGTTCTTCAATTTTATTACCTGTCTAAGTTGTGTTTCTGCAGTATTTAGCCGATGAACCGGACCATCATCCTTACCTTTAAGGCGGTGTGGTGTATGAGCCCCATCTCTGCGTTCTTGTCCTTGTTGCATAAGCACATATTATATTTTTATAGTAACAGAAGCAATACCTAATGCTTGCTTCATTTAGCCTTATCTGTTAGAATTCTTTCATCAAACATCTATCAGCTTTAGTTTTCCTTAAGCTTACTTGCTGATAGAGGTGGATAAGGAAAACTTATGAGTAATTCAGTTCCTTCAATGCAAGATTTGTTAGGCGCAGGTGTTCATTTTGGACACCAGGTTCGACGTGGCCACCCTAAGATGGGGCAATTTATTTATGGCGCTCGTGATGGGGTACACATAATTGATTTAGCCAAATCTGAAGAGCAACTTAAAAAAGCTTTGGAGTTTGTAGAAAATTTAGGTAAAGAGGGTAAGGTTCTTTTGGTTGTGGGGACAAAAAAGCAAGCTAAAGAAATTATTGAAAATTTATCTAAGGAAGCAGGAGCCCCATATCTTAGTGAATCATGGATTGGGGGATTACTTACTAATTTTGAAGAAATAAGAAGAAATATTAAAACCTTACTTGATTTAAAGAAAGAAAAAGAACAAGGGTTACTTTCTAGATATACAAAAAAAGAACAAATGCTTATAGATAGAAAACTTGCAAAATTTAACAAGATTTACAGAGGCATAGAAAACTTAGAAAAACTGCCTGATGCAATATTTATAGTTGATTGTGTTGCAGAAAAAACAGCAGTCAGGGAAGCTGTGCAAAAAGAAATCCCTTTAGTTGGTTTAAATGATACTAATTCTGACCCTTCTTTAATAGATTATCCAATTCCTGGAAATGATGACGGTATTAAATCTATTAAAATAATTTGTGAAGCAGTAATTGGGGCATATGGAGCAGGAAGGAAGATAGGAGTAAAGAGTGAAGAGTCAAAAACTGAAGAAACTCAGAAAAAAACAGAGGTAGGACTTAAAAAAGTAAAAGGCAAAAAGGATGAAACTAGTGATGAAGTTACAAAGGAAACTGGAGAAAGAATGGATGAAACAAAAGAAGAGGTAGAGGAGGAGGTAGCAGATATAGAGGAGAAAATTGAGAAGAAATCTTTAGAAGAAGCAGAAAGGAAGATATAATTTGTAGAATGTATCATGTATTAAGTATTATGGGGAAAAAGCATACTACATACTACTTGCTACATAATACATGCTGGGATGTAGATAAAATATATGAAACAAATAAATGTTGATGAAATTAAGAAACTACGCGAGCAAACTGGTGCAGGGATTGCTGATTGTAAGGAGGCCCTTAAGCTTTCGAAGGGCAATTTAGAAGAAGCGATTAAGTGGTTAAAAAGTAAGGGTTTGGAGAAATCTTCTGAAAAATTTGCTCGTGAAGTTAGTGCAGGGCTAGTTGAAACTTATTCTCATGCAGGAAGAGTGGGAGTTTTAGTAGAGCTTCTTTGTGAAACAGATTTTGTAGCAAAAACAGAGGATTTTAAGTCTTTAGCTCATGAGCTGGCTTTACAGATTGCTTCTATGAACCCTAAAGACGAGGAAGAATTAATGGGTCAGGAATATATTAGAGACCCATCCCAAACTATAGAAACTTTAGTAAAATCAGCTATAGGGAAATTAGGAGAAAATATAAGAATAGGAAAGTTTGCTAGAATTGAGTTAGGAAAATCTTAAGCTCGTCATGGCAGCAAAAAGCGCTCGCGCGACCATTTCGCTCGCTTGGGTTTGCTAACCGCCAACTAACTGCACGGTTAGCTGCACCACATTTTTGACTTGCTCATGACTTCGCTTTAACTTAATTATGGAACCGTTTCTTGAAGAACCAAATCAAAGTATACAAAATGCCTTGCTTCATTTAAAGCAAGAACTAGCTGGTATAAGAGCAGGAAGAGCAAATCCCGCTTTAATAGAAAATATTCCTGTTAGCGCATATGGGACCCAAATGAAGCTAATGGAAGTGGGAACTATATCTGCTCCTTCCCCATCACTTCTTTTAATCTCTGTTTGGGACCCAGGAGTTGTAAAAGATGTTGAAAAAGCCATATTTGAGGCAAATATTGGTATTAATCCTTCTATAGATGGTCAAAATGTTAGACTCCCTATACCTCCTCTAACAGAGGAAAGAAGGCAGGAATTTATAAAACTAGCTCATGTAAAAGGTGAAGAAGCAAGAGTTGGGATCCGCCAAATCAGACAGGAAGAGAGAGCAAAATGGGAAAAGATGAGTAAAGATGGTTTATATGGTGAAGACGAGCTTTTAAGGAGAGAAAAGATTTTGCAGGAAATAGTAGATAAATATCAAGTAGAAATTGATGAGCAGGTAAAGACAAAAGAGGCTGAGCTAAGCCAAATCTAAAATCTAGTCGCTAGAATCTAGAATCAAGTAAAAAATTTCTAGACTCTTGAGAAACTAATTAGTTTTTCCCAGTGTCATTCCCGCGCAGGCGGGAATCTATTAGATAATTAACTCATGGATCCTCGTGTCGAGCACGAGGATGACATAGGACTGGGAAATACTGAATAGCTACACTCTTGACTCTAGTCACTCGTTAGTATTTATTCTATAATTTCGATATGTTTATCCTTGTATTCATAGTAACCTTACTAATCCTAGTCTTAATCCATGAATTTGGACACTTTTTAGCGGCTAAAAAGTTTGGAATAAAAGTTTTAGAATTTGGATTTGGTCTTCCTCCAAGGGTTTTTGGCAAAAAATTCGGGGAAACACTTTATTCTTTAAATTGGCTTCCTTTTGGAGGGTTTGTAAGGCTTCTTGGAGAAGATGAGCCTTCACCACCAGAGGATCAGTTGAGTAAAAGAAGCAGACATTTTTCAGATAGGCCTGTTTGGCAAAGAATAACTGTTGTTGTGGTTGGTGTTTTAATGAACTTAAGTTTAGCCTTAGTTATTTTTTGGGCAGTTTTAGCTTTTCAAGGATTTAAGGTTACTCTTCCTTTAATTTCTGAGTATAGCTTTATAGGAGCTGATGTTACTGTCACAAATATGGTAGTTATAAGTAAGGTTTCTCCAGGTTCTCCAGCAGCTAAAGTAGGTCTAAAGCCAGGGGATAGAATTATAGAGGCTGATGGAGAGCGAATTGAAGACAGTAATGACTTAATAGCTTTAGCAAGAGGTAAGGGAGGAGAGGTAATAAGCTTAAAAATAACAGATCTTCAAGAAACTGCTTTCAAGATTATTGAAGTTACTCCAAGAGAAGATCCTCCAAAAGGGCAAGGTCCTTTAGGAATTTTCCTGGGCACATTTCAGGTTGCAAATCTTACATACAATACATTAGTACAAAAAATTTTTTCTGCCCCAACTTATAGTATTAATTTAATTGGATACAACGTAAAAATTTTAGGAGATTTAATTTCTATCTCTTTACAAAAACAAGACATAACTCCTGTTTCGGAGTCTGTCGCAGGTCCAGTAGGTATTACTACAATAGTTAAGGATATTATAGAAACTAAGAATCCTATCTTACCTTACCTTAATTTTCTGGCTGTTTTATCACTAAATTTGGCGATAATTAATATTCTGCCTTTTCCAGGCTTAGATGGAGGCAGACTTTTTTTCTTGATTATAGAGGGTGTTACTAGAAAAAAACCTCATGCTAATTTTGAAAAATACATCCACACAGTTGGTTTGGCGTTGCTTTTGGGACTGGTTCTTCTCATTACCATTTCAGATATTAGAAAAATCTTTCTTTAATTTCCCTTTTTAATTAAAAATTTGTATACTAATTTTAATGCTCAAGGTTGTTAGTATAATAACTATAATTTTATTCTTTATTCTACTTCCACCTGCTGTTTTAGCATTTGCCTCACAAGATTCTCTTCCTGGGGAGGCCCTTTATCCTGTTAAAAGAGGTTTAGAGGGTGGAATATTAGCCATAGCTTCACTAAATCCTTCTACTAAAGCCTGGTTTTCACTTGATTATACAAACAGAAGGTTTTCTGAGGCAACTAAACTCATAAATAAGGGGGAAGGGAAGAAGGCGAAGAGTTCTTTGAATGATTTAGTGATTCAGACTAACCAAGTTGCAGCAGAAATTCAAATTGTTCAAGACCAAGGTCAAAAAAAGAAGTTGTTGGTACAACTTAATAAATCCATAAATGATTACAAACAAGGTTTAACTCAAATAAAACAACCAACAGAAAAACAACCAACGCAAACTACTAATGCAAATCCAACTAATTCTCCTTCTCCAGCGCTACCGCGTCCCCAGCCTAGTTCCACTACTTTCAGTCCTACCCCAAGTGCCACACCCCTAGCATATAATCCTCCTCCACCGCCTAACTCTTTAAGCAATATTGATCAAGATATTGATGAAACTATAAAAGAATTAGACAGAATAGAAAAAGAGCTGAACAATAGGCAAGATAGATCTTCAATGATAGATGAGCAAAGAAATAATAGAGATGGAGAGCAAAGACAAGATAGAGGTGAAATGAGGAAAAGAAATGAAAATCAAGATGAGCATGAAGATGAGGATTGAAAAGTGAGAAATACCCACACCGGGTGTGGGTTAGCTAGACACCTCGGGAACAAAAAAGAAAGGGTTGATTTAAAGGAGTAAGTTGTGTTAGAATTTTTTTGAAAAGCTTTGAAGGAGTTTCCCGCTCCGGAGCTGAGTGCGATGAGCATTTCCGTTGATAACGTAATAATCTAAATGAGTTCTCAATCTAACGATTGTAAGAAGAATTAAGGTGGTACCACGATTAGCACTCGTCCTTGAGAAAGGAATAGAGTGCTTTTTTAATGAAATATTCTAAACTTTTTCCTAAGGCACAAAAAAATAGTCCTAGTGGAGCGGAGTCTGTAAACCAAAGGCTTCTTGAGAGGGCAGGGTTTATTAATCAGGAAATGGCGGGCGTGTATACATATCTTTACTTAGGATTAAGAGTATTAAATAAGATTTCAGACATCATAAGAGATGAATTAAATAAAATTGGTGGCCAAGAAATCTTAATGCCTTCAATGCACCCGGGAGAAAACTGGAAGAAAACAGGAAGGTTTGAAACATTTGACGCTTTATTTAAATTAAAAGGCGCAACTGGAAATGATTTAGTGCTTGGCCCCACACATGAAGAAATTATTTATCCTTTAGTAAAAAAACACACTTTTTCTTATAAAGACCTGCCTGTTTACCAATACCAGATTCAAACTAAATTTAGAAATGAGCTTAGGGCTAAAGCTGGACTTCTGCGCGGAAGGGAATTCATAATGAAAGACTTATATAGTTTTCACCTGGATAATGAAGATAGGGACAAATATTACGAAGAGGTAAAGAAGGCATATTTAAAGATATTCAAGAGAATAGGTCTTCCAGTAATAGAAACTACTGCTTCAGGCGGAACCTTTTCAGAGCTCTCAGCAGAGTTTCAAACCATAACACCATCAGGGGAAGATACTGTTTATATTTGCACTCAATGTGGACACGCAGTTAATAAGGAAATTTATGACCAAGGAGATTGTATTAAATGTGGAGGTAAATTTGAAGAAAAAAAATCTATAGAGGTAGCAAATATTTTCCCTCTTAAAGAAGCCTTTGCAAAGGCGTTTAATTTAACTTATAAAGATGCAAACGGAAAAGAAAAGTTGGTTTCAGCCGGATGCTATGGAATTGGAGTTTCCCGAGTGATGGGGGCAATAGTGGAGGTATTTCATGATGATAAAGGGATAATTTGGCCGGATCTGGTTGCGCCATTTAAGGTTCATTTATTAGGCCTTGATCTGGTTGACAAAAAAGTACTGGGGGAGGTAAATAAGATTTATGGATTGCTGCAAGCTGAAGGAGTAGAGGTTTTATATGATGATAGGGTCGGACCCTCTGCAGGGGAGAAATTTGCAGATGCGGATTTAATAGGTATACCACATAGAGTGGTAATATCTAAAAAAACCCAAGGCAAACTAGAAGTTAAAAAAAGAGACAGTAAGCAGACTGAGTTTTTAAATTTTGAGGAATTATTAAAAAAAATTAAAGGCTAAATTGATTTTTAAACGCAAATCTGCTACTATAGGATTATGTTAGATGGTACAAGAACTGAGAGTCCTCTTTCCAGGGATGAGTTAAGAAAAAAGTTGACAGTAATAGAAGGTAGCAAAGCACCAAGAGGAGTTGTTTATCTTCGGATCATATCGCTGGATAAACCAGTAGAGGATCTGAGGAGAATTCTTGATCATATTGCCGCTAAATTGACTAGAGGTGAAGAATCCAGAATTAAATTTCGTCCAAGTAATCCACTAAGGTACGAACAACCTGCAATAGTTATTGATTTAATGGCCCGTGAAAGGATTAATCTGGATTAGCCTGATAGAAATTGATTTACAGCCTATTTTCTGTTAAATTTAACACTTAAACTTATGGTAAACAAACAAATACAAAAACAACCTAAAGCTCTAGTTGA
>CAYWKL010000041.1:0-8069 GCA_964459095.1 uncultured Gammaproteobacteria bacterium | reverse complement strand
AGGAGTGGATTACTGCAAGAGATGATATGACTCCTGACGAGGTAATTTATGCAGTTGAGAAAGGATTAAGGAGACAGGCTGGAGCACAAGATGGGGAGGAAGAGGAGGAAGGAAATATTATAAGAAGAGGACGGACAACCCCCCCTACTGAAGAAGAGAGATTAAGAAGAGAGGAGGCAAGGAGAAGAGTAGAGAATTCAGGACAGGAACCTCCTCGAGGGGTAAATCCCCTTTTAGCCCCTCTGCAAGCTAGTGCTATTGAATCAGGTGCAGCAATGCTTATGATGCAAAATCCAAATTTAAGCGAAAGAGAAGCTATTTTGCAATCAGAAAGAAACTTAAGAGGATTAACCCAGAATTATTCCCAGGAAGCTTCAAGCCTAATTAACACTTTTAAGGCAATTACGGAATCTGAAAGAAGAGCATCGATAGACCAGAGGGGAAGAGATTCTTCAATAAAATGGACAGAATATGATCCTGAGAGAGCAGCTAGATACGGAATAAGTAATTTTGATAAATATGGAAGAGTCTGGGGATCTGCCTATTCAGAAGCTGGAAGTAGATTAACACAGGAACATCCGGATTGGTCGGTTGAAAGGGTAACGAAAGAAGCAATTATGTTCGGTAACCAAAAGGCCCTTGAGTTAACAGAAGAATTGCTTGCAGCTATTGAGGAAGATGATGCAAGTTTAAAACAAGAAGATATTGTTGGTTTAGTTCAAGCTGTGAACTTTATTTTTAGCGAGGATAGGGAATTTAGAGCAAGGCTTTCCACTATGATTTACGCTAGAGGCAACATACACACAGCTGCTTTTGCAGCAAAATATTTAGGAGCAGAACAATTTTCGCAGGTTCCCACTAATATGTTAGGTTATCACTGGAAATCTCTAATGGAAGTAGCAGGCGTAGAAAAGGCTTTGGAACTAATGGAAGAGGAAGATATTTATGGGGTCAGGGGGGAATATTGGAGAGAACCTGAGTTAAAAGAACTTTCAGACCAGATGATAGAAAATATTGATTCTTTAACTCCCTGGGAAGCATTCTCAGAAGCAGATGTAAAATTGTTTAAAATCATAGTTAAGGAATTAAGACCAAAGGTTATTCAAAGTAAAAAAGATAAAGAGGATTATTATAAATCGGTAAGGAAAAAAGCCTGGGAGGTCCTGCAAAAGTATAAATTAGTAAAGGCACAGCTTACAGGAGAAATACCGCCTGAGCAAAGAATTAAATTTACTGAGGAATTTGATCCCTCAGATAAAAATAACGAAGCATTAATAAAAATAGGTTTATTTGTTTTAAGCCGTCCCTCATCAGATGTTTATACAAGAAGGAATATTGCTTTTACAGCAGTTCAGGAATTACTTAGAGAAGGTAATGAGCAAAAATATTTTAATGTTGCAGATCAGTTAAAAAATGCTCCGCCTCCTGCTGAAGGGGAAAAATCCAGGAAAGATAAGTTTCAGCAGCTAATTTATGAGGCGGATAGATCTTTTGCTATAGGAGAGAGAAT
This sequence comes from uncultured Gammaproteobacteria bacterium, assembly GCA_964459095.1. Classification (GTDB taxonomy): domain Bacteria; phylum Patescibacteriota; class Microgenomatia; order Daviesbacterales; family UBA10151; genus CAYWKL01. The sequence goes on along the minus strand of CAYWKL010000041.1, from coordinate 6,559 downwards.
TCATCATACAACTTTAATATCTGCTCAATCCGATGGCTTAAGATGGGGTAGGGCAAAAGAAGATATGGAAATCCCGGAGGAGTTTTGGACTAAAAAAATGAGGGATAATCCAGCTTTGAGAAAAGTTAAGGCAGGAGAGGCTGTACCAATTTTTCTAAATCCTAAACTTGAGTGGACAGATCCTGAAACTAAAGAAAAAGTAATTCTAAATTTAGGGACACTTGAAGATGATTTAAAAGAAATTCCTAATGAGTCACCGCAGCGGAGAGAAAACAGACTTAAACTTTATAGGACGCTTCAAGATCTTACTAAAACAGAAGATAGCACAAGGAAAATTGCTGAAACATGGCATAAATATATGTCTGATTTTTATGAAAAGTATTATGACTTGATTGAATGTGATGCGAGTATTTCTAATAAAGGTCCAAGAGCCACAACCAGGCTTATGCATCAACCCGCAACATTAGGCAAAAAAGGTGAGGCCCAAGCTGGTAAGGCTATTTTTTTACGCCGATATGCAGAATTTGGATTAATGAGCGCAGCCCAATTTACGGGTGCATCCGGTGCTAAGAAAGTATTAACGGAATGGGATTCTTTTTATCAAAACCTGAAATATGGTTGGGTACCAAGATTTAAAGATGCTGGAAAAATAAAACACGTATTGTTCGGACCTGAAATAGATCTTCTAAATAGCGCTACAGCGTTGGGTAAACCCTGGGAAGCACTTAAAAAAATTAAAGATGTGGGAAGAGATGGTATGTTTACTACGCCTGAGCTTGATTATTATATGGATAAATGGTCAAGAGGAATAGTTCGTTTTAATTATAATCATGCTGAACAGGTTGGTTTAGACAGGACAGACCTTAAGGAAACAGATAATATGCTAACACAACTAAGGGCAGGTGGAGTTTTGAGTAGAAAAGAAGAAGATAGGATTAAGATAGAAGACCTTACATTAAAAAGTCCTATAAGAAGAAACCCAAATGCAGAGTCTTTCTGGATAAAAATAAAAAAAATTCCATACAATCTTCGCTTATTTAGAGCAAATATTAGTTTTAAGTATGGGATTTGGGGATTTATTAAGCAGTTTTTCAAAGAAATTGCTCAAATGCCTAAGTAAGTCGCTTTACATACGGTTAAACCAAGTAAGCCATGGTTTTCCTGTAGCCAGTTGTTTTCTAGAAGCTTCTCGTTCAGCAGGTGTTGCACCCTCAGCGGTAAATCTCTCACGCAATTGTTGTTCTCTATAAGCTTGTCGTTGCGCTGCAATCGGCTTTAACGCGTATTCAACTGGTGCCTTACCCATATTAAATCCTGCAGCTCCTCCTGCAAATGCAGCTTGCTGGATTGCTGTAATATCTTTAACACCCAAAGCCTGCTTAACCAATCCCGGTACTGCAGGGCTACCTAAGACTAAACCATACCCTATTATGGCTTTTAATACTGGAATTTGGATACCGGAAAATAAAGGTAGGGTATTTTGAAAATCAGCTACATTCCCTTCGGCTAAAAAAGACCCTGCGAATAAAAAAACAAAAAATACTGCAGGAAAAATTAAAACATTTCCAAGTAAAGTTTTCCACCAATAGCTTATTACCCCACCCCTACCTGGAATCGATCCAATGGCAATTATGATAGGAGAAAAAATAGTAAAAAGTAAAATAGTAATATATGCACTTATTAAACCCCAGAGCAATCTTATTAGTTGAATAAATAAAGCTATTACTACTATAGCTGAGATGAAAAATCCAAGACCATAGCCTATGCCTGAAGTGATAGCACCAACTCCTTGGGCAACTACTGCGCCTAAATTAAGATTTATTATATTTGAGAGGAAGCCCTGATTATTTACAGCTTCTGAAGCTGAGGATCCGAAAAGCCCGGCTATAATTTCGGTCGTATTAAAATATTGCGTGAGAGGGTAAATAATATTATTTTGTAAAGCAGGATTATTAATAAAAGCCCACCACATCCCAAAAATATTCCCCTCTTCAGCAAGAGTTTGAATACCTTGATTGGTAGGTCCAATTCCTCCTGGTAATATACCAGATGGATCTCCTACTATATTTCCTAAAGAACTCGTTGAAAAAATATAGGCTACAAGCTTCATTCCTATAAAGGATAAATCAACAATTAAAGCTGATAAAAAATAGCTAAATGTTACTAATATAAGACCAATAACTAAACCTGGTATAGCTGATTGCATAGTAACTACTGTTTGAGGGTTGAGTCTTTGCCTAAACATGATCATAAATCCCACAATAATAAAAACTAAGATAAATCCAAGATATGCTAAATTTCTAAAGACCTTCCACAAATTAAGAATGGGTTTTAAAACACCATCTCCTGATCCGCCTACTCCTTGAGCATAGGCTGTGTCAACTATTCCTAAATTAGAACCTAAATCAGCCAGATATTCCCTAGATGAGGTAGGTGGATTATTATATAAAATTGCAAGTACTTTAGTTGTCACACCCATCCCCCCGCCACTGGGCGTACCACCAGTGGTAATTGTAAGCTTTCCCTTAACGCGGGAGGCGCATCCGTCTGTAGGTAGATCATCTCCACCGCCTAAACTGTGAGATAATAAAAAACAACCTGCGAATGTATCGAGTACATTCTCCAATGTGTAGCTTGTATGAGGAAGAGGGCCATAAGAGGAGTTAAGAGTAGAGGAGCCTATGCCTCCCTGGGTATTAAATCTATCTGTGCCGCCGCTTATCTCTGTACTTCCTGGATCTTGAGTATTTCCAGGTGTTCCTCCGCCACCTTCAACCACAAAGGACAGTTGATTAGACAGGAATTTTGAAGAAGTCTCAGTTGTTAGAGTGACAAATACCGATTGTCCTGCTTCAAGCCCTAGTGAAGATATATCTATATTGTAACCAAAATCCCCTTCCTTTGCACCAACATCACTGCCAGTTGCTGTAGTTACGCGGCAGCCATTACAAAGCTCTTTTTCATCTTGCCGGATCTCTATTTTAATGCTTTGTCCTGGTACTCCTTGTGGAGGGTTTTGAGGATTAGGTGGTTGTTGCGTAAAAGACCCGGTCAAATGTACAGTATCTGAGGTTTTAAATGGGCCTGCAATTCTACTTTGTAAAGTGTAAGGGGATTGCGTATCAGAATCCGATAGATTGTTAGTAAAAGTTTGCTGAGCAAATACAGAAGATGTACTTATAAATAAACTAATAACTACCAGCAATAAACCAATAACTATTCTTAAGGCAGTGGAAAGCATAATTTAACAGTAGCAAATATACATAAAGAAAGTCAAAATTCAGCGAGCCTCTTTTATAATAAAATTGCCGAACTTATCCGGATCTTCCTCAAACTCTTTACAGAAGAGTTGTAAATCAACAGGTTGCAAGGCTTTAAGCTCATAAGTTACCTCATTGCTAGCAGTAGTTCTTAAAACATCCTCCTGAGATAAAATTCCCTTTATTTGGGATTCTTTAAAACCTCCTAGGCCTTCAAATGAAAGTCTTATTTTATCTCCTGTCTCAACTATTATCTGGGATGGTTCACACTTGGATTTTCCTGGGGTGATTCTAAATACTTTTACATCCCCTTCTGTGAATGAAGGTTTTGTAAGGCTTTGGTTTACAGAAGGATTTAAGTTTACTGGAGGAAAACTGGTTGCAGGAAGAGGACTTTTTGGTAAAGAAGTAGTTATTGGGAGGAAGGTTTGGGTATTTACATCTAGTTTTTCTTGGAGAGGTTTACTTAAACCTGTTTTTCTTAAAGATAGAGTTAAGATCAAAACTATAAGAATAATCAGAAAAAAAATTAAAAGAAATGTCTTTTTTTTAAACATTTTATTTTAAAAATGGAGATAATTTAACTTTTTCTATTTGGCTTTGAGTTAAGTTTGAATCTTTTATATAGCCTGCTCCGCAACCTTCTCCGCCGCACATTAGGTTATCCTCGTCCCTAACATGGCCTAGGCCAAAAGCATGACCTAGCTCATGTGCTATTATCAAAAAGCCCAGGTTACAGGCAGGATCATCAGCAGTATCGCACTCAAGTGTGCTTGCAAATGCACTATCAGCTATCAAAGATAGTATGGGGAAGTTTATATCATTAGAGCCAGGGATATAAGTAACTCCTCCCCACAATGGCTTTGTAATTTTGCCATTTACAAATATCAGTGAAACTTGTTTTTCTGGAAAGGGTAACCCACTATTAATTATTTTAGCTAAATCGTTTGATATTTCTGATTGGCTTCTATTTAGATAATCTACATCGCGGTCAGCAACTGCAGTTTGCAAACCGCCAAAACTAATGCTTTTTCCGGTCTTTTCTTGGTAGAAGTTTTGCACTTTGCTTAGCATAGTCCTTATTTTTTCATAGGTTTTAGGGTTATCCAAGTCTTTTTGGTCTTTGTCAAAAACTGCATACACTTCAACTTTATAATCTCCTGTTTGAGGAGTTTCTCCAGGGATTACATTTTGAGGAGGAGCTATGCAATTATTAGAATTTAGACTTGATAGATAATCAATAATTGTTTGATCTTTGACTAAAAACGCCTCAAAAGAAGTTTTACTTACGAAAGAGTCAGTTATAGCAGGAAGCTCGCTTTTATCAGTTCCTCCTATGAATACATCAATGTGATTTTTCTTTATTGCTCCACCAGCGTCTCCAGCAAAAAAATACCCGTCATGTATGACTTTATTACCAGAAGAATCAATAATTTCTTTACCCCGAACTGACGGAATATAAATTACGCTACCATAAGGTATTTCATTTTTATCAACTGCAATGGTTCTATAAGGAATAACGCTTTTTGAATATGCTCCTCTTCCAAATGGCACATTTACCTTTTCAAAACGTGTATTACTAACAGCTCCGTTCCAGCAACTTCCACTCACCTGGGAAGAGCCCTCGTGGCCGGCATAACTATATGTCTCAACACTCCCATCTAATTTTTTAACTCTGATAGAGCCTTCCATAGAAGCGCTGCACCAGTCATGTTCTAAAATACCTGGTCCTTTTTTACCAGAAGGAGAGGTTAATGGGATACCACCAGTAGATACCTCTGGTACAAGCAAAGACCAGTAAGAAGTTGCATTTAACTTTTTTTTCTCAAGGTTTGATGTATCCTGCAAAGGTAAACCAAAAGCCCCAAGGAAATAATTTTCCTGGTTTAAATCAGGGGGGGAGGCACAAAAATCCTTTTGTGAAGATAAATTTAACTGTAAAGAAGCATCAGAAAGAAATCCTGCACATTCTTCTAAAGCTTTAGGTGTAAAACCAGGGTAAAAAGTGCCTGTTACATATAAATCCGCAGATGGACAAAGCTGGGTTGTGCGTTCATCATTTTCTATTTTATTGCCTGCCTGCTTTAAAGCAGCATTTTCATCCAGTCTTTTTACAAGTTTTACAGGAGTTTTACTGCCCTCAATATAAACTTCTCTTGGGATATCAGTTGAAAAATAATTTCCATAATTTAATCCTGCTCTATCAGCTACAGCGCTTACTACTTTATCCCCTACTTCAGAAGAAGATGTATCCTGGATTACATCTTTATTAGAAGGCTGATCCTCATATATTAAATTCGGGTAGAGATTTGCGTTTTTCCAGACTAAAGTTTTTGAATCAAATAAAACTGTGTTTGACCCAAGGGATAAGCTTTGAGGGCAAAAATTCCCTATTATGGGTAATGAGCAGGGGATTTTTACTATATTAGTCAGCCAATTATTAGAAATCCCAGGGCAAACTGTTTTATCTTTTTGAGGATTTTCCTGGATTTCTTTATTTACACCAGGGTAAACAAGTGCATTTAAAAGCATATCAGTAGAATTTTCAATAGGCTCAACATTAGCTGTTACAGGAGCAGTCCCGCCTGGCTGGCAGTCAGGGAAATCTCTTATAGCAGCAAAGGTAGGGGAAATGTAGTATGTAGTATGTAGTATGTAGTATGAAAACAAAAAAACAAAAAACAAAAAAACTATTTTCCTATATACGAACTTAGACATTATTATAAGTTTAACATGAGTTTTACAGTTCTTGTGAAACTACCCATGTCATTCCCGCGAAAGCGGGAATCTACAAGTAATTATTTTTATAGATTCCGTACCAAGTACGGAATGATTGAGTATGCAATTTAAACTCAAATCCTAAGTCCTCTTCTAGGTAAAGAACTTAAAACCAGTAATCTGACTTAAGACCCTTAAAACTACAAAAACTAAAGCTAAAATAAAAATCCCAATTATAGCCCAGGTTATTCTTCCTCTTGCCTCAGAAATTTGTTCTTTGTTTCCCTGGGAATAGATAAACTCTATAGAACTCCATAAAAAATAAAGTACAAATATTAAGCTAGCTCCCATATATAAAAGCTCAACAAATCTGCTTAAAATATTTGATATCTCAGTATCAGCCTTTCCACTACTACCTAATAAATTACCGAGTTGTGGAGGGGCTTTTACTTCCCCAAGCATAGTAGAAAAAGAACTCCCTCCTGTTTTACTTGTGTCTGGAACACAAGTTCCCTCTTGGAGAAACACATTTTTTTGACCTTTAGGAAGACAATCAGGAGGGGCAAAATTAAAACCTTGTT
>CAYWKL010000040.1:0-8154 GCA_964459095.1 uncultured Gammaproteobacteria bacterium | reverse complement strand
CTCAAATTCTTTAGAAGTAATTCCTGGAATTAATACTGCCTATTGGTTCTATGAAGACGTCGATGGCATACAAAAATTGCAAGTTCCCACAAAAGAACAGATGCAAAATGAACTAAATAATTATGTTGAGGAAAACCTAGATTCTTGTCTTGTTTCGCTAGAAGAATTTAGGGACAAGGAATACGAAATAGAATTTAAATCAGAATTGAACGTAAAATCTACGATACAAAATCAATTTGTTGAGGTTCTAGTAGAATACCCGGTCGACATAAGTTTTAAAGGTGTAGGGAAAGTAATAAGAAATCATTACGCAAAAATAGATACCCCTCTCGGACAACTTTATGAACTCGGAGTCGATATACTTAACACTGAAAATAACCAATTCTATTTTGAAAACAAAACTATAGACATACTATCTGTTTATGATGATATCCCATATTCAGGTCAAAGCTTTAATTGCGTGCCGAGGGTATGGACAAAATCTGAAATAGAGGAAAAACTCAAGTCATACATTCAGGCAAATTTCTACTCTGTAAAAACAAAAAACAACTTTGCAACCGGAACTAATACATATTACATGTTGGACCCGGGAAAATCTTATAACGACATAGACACAGAATTTTCTTATGACACAAAATGGCCTTTTGAGCTTAGCATAAATGGCGGCGATGAAATATTAAAGGAAGATTCTGCAATAGGTTTAAGCAATCCGGCAACTAGGCTATTAGTAGGTATATTTTGCTTGAATTCATACAATTTTGTTTATGATATTAAATATCCTGTACTAGTGCAATTAACGAAAAATGGATATACGTTGCAATATGCAACCCAAGTAATAATCGACAATAACCAGCCAAGAATGAACAGGGCCAACTTTGACAATATCGAAGACCAAGGCAAAGTATTCTGTAATTCTGCATCATACAATAACACAATATACGCACTAAACTACGAAACTGGTGAATCTCTGGAGAATACAGAAATAAAGGTTAAATGTATAAACACTGTATGTAATTTAGGAAAGACATCATTTCAAGGAAATGAGGCTTATTTAGATGCACAAACACCTAGCTGCTTAAATGCAGAGTTAATAGCAACAAAAGAAAACTATAATGATGGCATTTCTATAGCAGACACAAATCAACCAGGCACAATAAATATAGAGCTAAAGCCAAAACATAGGCTTGAATTGCAAATCAAAGTAATAGAAGATGGCTCGATAAGGGAACTTAATGACGATGAAAATGTCATCATATATTTTTCCAATAGCATTGATAATTATGAAATTGTTGCAAGCAAGGACGTTAGTGAAATAGAGCTGATAGAAGGAAATTATGAAATAAGCTCATTTATCACAGTAAGCGCGAATAATCTAGTGTTACAAGGAAGAGAAATAGAAAAATGTGTCGATGTTCCAAAATCCGGAATACTAGGAATTCTCGGCATTAAAGAAAAGAAATGCTTCACTGCACAAATAGAGCCCATCACACTAGACCAAGTAATAACTGGTGGGGATAATTTTGTGGTAGAACTTTCAAGAAATGAATTAAGAGGAGCTTCAAAAATTACAATATATGCAACTAGAAACAAGACTCCTAGTACAGTTGAAGAGCTTCAATCATTGATAGATCAAATTAACATAAACAGCAAAAGCCCTGTATTTAGGATGCCAGAACTAACATGAAAAAAATACTTTCGTTAACTTTGATAACTGTATTCTTACTTAGTTTGTTTAGCAACATTAATGTAAGCTATGCCCAAAGCACAGTAAGCGCTAGTGATAGTAATAACATTAACGAACCTCCTGAAGACATCTTGTTGTATCCTGATGCATATCAGCCAAGACTAGTCCGGGATTATGATTTGTTCACTCCAAGTGCTATTGCTCAAGGAAACTATTATCCTATTTATATAACATTAAAGGGAATAAAGACAAATCCGTTTATAGAAATTCCGCGCATAGACAGAGTTAGTGTTACATTAGACCAAGGCAGCACCAGATATAGCACAGCTTTAAGACATATTCCTCCTATTAGAAATTCTTACACACTCGATAACATGGGTGTGTTAATTGTTAACATTAATAAAAATGCATTCAAGAAAGAAGAGGAGATCCCTGATTCAATAGACTTAAACATAAAGGCAAATATTTACTATAGGGAAAATCTTGGTGTTGGTGTTTTTGAGCAGGATATAGTTTTAAGGGAGTTAAGCGAGCGAGATTTCTTGCCTATAAAGGGTCAATTTAGTTTTTGGTATGGCAGGGGCTATTTAAGGCTAGAAAAACTTGATGATGGCCGAGCTTCTATCTCTATACATGACCCAAGAGGATTCAAAATCACGACTAAACAATTGTCGCCGGGCCAAACATCTGACACTATTAATTTAAGAAGAATCTATTTTGACACGCGGCAAGAGTTCAGAGATAGAATCAGGATAAATTACAAATATCCTACTAGTGGAGTAAAGGCAGCAAGTTTTACTGCTTACATAAATAACAAGCTTCAACAAATTCAAAGGTTTGAAGGAGAACAATTATATCCAGGAAGCGCATGGCGCATAAAATCTATTTCGCAAGCAGGTTTGAATAATAAGGTAACTCTAGAAAATAAAGAGACAAATGAGCAAGTAATTCTTTACAAAAACCAGAAATCGGAATTCGACTGCAATTCCTTAGACACAGAAATTCGTTGCAATCTGTTCAGTCAATGCAGATGGCTAAATGGAAAATGCGAGAACAAATACGAATTCGCAGCTCAGCAGGCTCAAACTGCTAAGACCCCCCAAGTTGAACAAAAGAGCTCTGTTTATGCAGATCTCAATAATAAGCTTAAGTCAATACAAAAAGAGCATGAGATCTTATCAAAAAATATAGATAGCTTAAGTGATGAGCAAATAAAGAAACAAACTACTAGTCTTGAAGGTGAAATCAAAAATTTAGCAGATAAATACCTTGATTTCATAAAAAGCTATCCGACAAATGAACCAACTGCTTTGCTATATGTGGCAAAACTCGACATAACCACATCATATGGGGGCAAAACTAGCATAACTGGACTTTATCAAAAATTATATGATGCTACCAATGACAATAAATACATCACATCTAAAACAAATATAATAAAGCAGGTTGCCGAAAGCTTCAGCTCAAGATCACTGCAAATAGAGGAATTAAGCCAAGCCATAGAAACTCAAGAGCCTTTAAGCTCCATTGAGTATTATAAAAAATCTATCGAGTATTATCAAACTTTAGTAGATTCTTATTCTGCCACTGTCTCTATTGAAGACAATGAAAAACAATTGGCTCCATTGGCGCAGGTTGCTATAGCGCAAATCTATCAAAACAACCTTAATGATTTCAACAAGGCTGCAGAATCTTATAGGCTGTTATTAAATAAATTCCCAGAATCAGATTATGTAAAAGCAAATCGCGAGGAAGTCCAAAACCTGATATTTATTCTAGAGAATCGTGAAAATTTTGAGCTGAATACAGAGCAGATAATAGAAGGCCCTAATATAATCTCATTAACACTCGATGACATTACTCAGTTAGGAGAGGGTTCAAAAGCAACCATAGCCCTAGTAACAAAAGATATTGTCACGAATCAAGATAAATTTGATTCTAATGAATATAAGGTAGGAGAAGAAATACGAGGATTGAGCGGCTGGATTCTAGATGAAATAACCTCTACTTCAATAAAACTTATTAAACTAGGAGACTCTTTAAAGACTCCTATCACAATGAGGCTAAATATACCAGTTACTATAGATGACAAAAAATATGTGCTTCAAAAAACAGACACAAAAAGCAGCATTTTAGTAACAGTGCTGCCGGGCGAACAAAGAACATTCTCTGTATCTAGGTTTAAGGTTCATATCCCAATAGACAAGACCAGAATTTTCAAACTAACCCCAGAGCAGATAGATAGTGAAATAGCGGCTACTGAAAATGCTATTAACAATATAGACAACATAGCAGACAAAGTTGATAAATTAACTAGAATTTACACTGGAGCATGCTATCTTACCTGGACTACGTTGACTGCAAAGCATCTCTTTACAGGTAAAATAGATTTATCGGCAAGAAAAGAAGTGATAGGAAAATGGAAATCATACTGTTCAGAGCAGATAAACAAAAAAACCTTTGAATACAGTTCGGTAGACAATTGCATAAAAGAAAATAAGCAGTATGTAGAATCAGAAATAGAAAAGGCAAAAGAAATAATACAAAAGGTTCAACAAGACAATAATATCCCTAGTTATGCAAAAGACGAAGAGATAAAAAAGCAATTGCTGGAATATGTTAGAAATGAACAACTACCAGCAGGAGCAGCATCGGCTGTAGCAAACAACTACCTAAATGATTTTTTGAATACTGCTTATAATACTCCGCAAAATAAGGCTTTATTCGAGTTATCTGAATTAAACAATTATCTCATTTCAGACAATCAGATAAGGACTAATTTTGATGACATCGACCAAAAATTCCCTGGGGTAAAAGAAAGAAACTCAAAAAAGCTAGAGATATTAAAAGACCAAAGTTCTAAAGCCATTGATAAACAAAATACAATCAAAGATATATTGGAAAAGGAGAGAAAATACAGAGCATATAATTACATGCAAGATTTCTTAAACATGCAAGACTCTTTAAAAACAACCTATAGCAGCCAAGAATCTATAGTAAATAAATTCTTTCAAAACCTTAATCCGATAACAACATCAGATACTAGTCAAGAACAGATTTTCATAGAACATATTACACAAGATAAGGAGGGAAATGCAATATACATAAGAGGCGATGTAAGCACTGCAGAAAAAATATACATTAATCAAGAAAAAACACAACCTCTTAAGTACGATGAAGATCTTGCAGATTTTGCAGGGACTTCTTATTTCTTGGAAAGCGGCCAGCAAGTAGTTTTGACTAAAACTTCTTCTACACAAGAGTTCACCCCGAAGATTGCATTAAGCCAAGATTCTGGAACAAAGGGAAGATTAAAAGCGATAACAATAGATGCAAACCATTACTTCGAGGTAAGCAAGCGCGGCATAGACGGAGAGATAATCAAAGTTTCCCTATATAGAACTGCACAAGAAAACCAGTTTGGAAGCGGTGGTTTTTACACTGATTTCGATATTAAAGATTGTGACCAAACCATTCAAAATTTAAATATAAAACAAATAAGCAAAGCTTCAAGGCCATGCGACAGTTTAAGGGCTGCTGAAAATTACATCAACACAAACATAAACACTGTAAAGAGAGACAATAAAGTTCCTCTCACGATACCGGGAATAAGACAACAAGTATATTTAATAGATGACTACGTAAAGCCTACAGACACTGTTGAGTGCGCCGACCTATATACAATAGACGAGTGCAGACTCTTATTTGGATTTTGCGATCCAGTGGCATGCCCGAATTCCAGATTTAATTTTAATGGCAGATGGAATAAAATTGATAACGTCATAAGCACTGGAATATCTGGAAGCATCGCACTCGGCTTGCATAATTATGATCCGCCCTACGAATTACTGCCAGTATGCTTGACCGGGATTCACGCAGGACTCAAAAACATTCAAAGCATTTTCACAGGCTATAATGATTGCTTGCAGCGTCACAAGAAAACGGGTGAATCAATAGGTGGGTGTAGTTACATTAGAAGCCTGGGCTACTGCAGAGTTATTTGGGGCGAAGCAACATCATTATTTGGAACAATAGGCCCTGATAAGATAATCAGCCTAGGGGCAAAGGCAGTTGGTAAAGGCGGCAATGAGTATGTAACAAATTTCCAAGAAAATCTCAAGCGCACGAATGAATACTTTAAGTTCTTTACTTCAACATACGGCCAGAACATCTTTGCTGCTTACAGAGGCAAAGGAACCCAAGAAATAGGTAACACATTTTGCGAAGCTGCTATTTTCGGCAGGCTTCCTGGGCAAGGAAATCTCATTGATCAATTGCTAAGACCGAGTGTGCCTCCGCAATTCTTTGCTGTATTCGATGAAAGCCCGCATGTCGACATAGACGGCCAAGAAATTAGTAATTATCGTGTATTGTATCATGTTTATGCAGGCGAAGATAAAGACATCAGATACATAATTTTCTTGAGAAACCAGCGCGGCGAAAAAAGAGAGCTTACTTACTCGACATTCCTAGAAAAAGGAAAGACGAAGCAAGAAACCGCAAATGTGCTTGCGCCTTCTGGATTCAAGGAGATATGCGTAAGAATCGATGGTGGAGTTGAGAAATGCGGATTTGGAAAAGTTGCTACAGAATTTGCTATTCAATATGCACAAGAAAAGCTCCTTGAACGAGAAGTCGAGAAGAAAATTACCAGCGCGAGAGAATGTGTGCCAAGAAGCTACGCAGCCATAGATGATCCAGACTTAGTCAAAACTCCTTTAGGATTACTGGCTTCTGGAATAAAAGAAACCGGCATTGTAAGAAAATGTAGCATAATAAACCCGGGCCAAGGAACCCTTAAACAAGAAAAATGGGAGTCAGTAGGCGAGTGTGGAAAAGATGCGCAAGGCCGTGACCTAGGGAAATGTTGGCTCAACAAAGACTCTTTAATAAATAATTTCCAAGACGAGAAAAACATAAAAGGCATCGAAGACAAATTAAAAGTAAAAATAAAAGACATAAAACCTGATGAAGTAATCATTGACCAATTCAAGGAACTCGAGCAGTCTAGGTTAGTAAAGGAAGACTCTGTGAATAGTGTATTAAATGAAATAAATAAAGCAAAAACAAAATCCTCTATATTATCAAGAAAAGACCAGATGCTGGCATTAGAGGAAGAACTTCTTGAACTTATTTCTAGCTATATCGAACTAGGTGAGTCGACAATAGAGCCAAATATCTTCGGTAATATACAATTTGGCATAGCAGAAATTTACAAAAGTCTAGGAAATCTTAAGAACAAATTAGAGAACATCGAGAAATTCGGTGAGGTAAAAAGAGAAATAATCACAGCAGAAAAAGCCAATAAGTGTAAATTAACACCAACAGCCGATGGCTATAGTTACATATGTGATTCTGTGAATAATGGAGAAACCGTAAACCTTCCAGGAAGCCAAGTAAGCATTAAAGTTTTAATTTCTAACATAAAAACTATTACTCCATATAATCTAGAAACTAAAAAGACAGAAGAAATTAAGACGGCAGACTTTAATTTTAAATTTTATACAAGAGGCAAGCAGTTTGATTGCAGCGATGCCTTTTTGATAGGGCTAATACAATCAAAGGATCTTAAGCTGGATGCTGTTTTAATTAATGAAGGAAAATGTGACAAATTTTCATATGTGAAATATATTGAATCCAAAGATGATTTCAGGTCAATCTCGTTTTCTGTTCAGCTTCTAGAAAAAGGCATAACATATAAAGGTGAAATTATTTCACCAATACTAGTAAAAGAAGCAAAAGAACCAAGTGCTTACAGCAAAGAAAAAATAAATCAATATAAAGAAACAATAAAAGAAGTTTCAGATATTAATGGAATATCACCAGAATTAATAGCTGCGATTATCACACAGGAATCAGCAGAATATGCAAATACAATCAGAACCATTACAAAATACAAAAATTATGAAGCTGAAGAAGCAGTATCACCAACCGGACCTGCTGGAATTGCTCAGTTTACCATGGGTACTGCCAGAGACAGCGGATTAAAAATTGATACAAATCCTAATAAACCTGAAGACCAGGGTTATGACCCACCATGCACGCAGAAACAAGATAAAGATGAAGAAAAAAGGGTTTGTCTCGGAAAAAATCCATTACTAGATGAAAGATTTGATGGTAAGAAAAGCATTATTGCAATGGGAAGACACTTCAGATGGCTATCAGAACTGGAAAATGTACAATTTGACGAAAAGCTGATAATAGCTGCCTATAATGCTGGTGCTGGAAGGTTGGATGTAAGTAAAAAATGTAATGACGGCAGAATGATCTATGAATGCCCTAAGGAAAGCAAAGGTGATTATCGTGATGGGGAAACTATAAAATATATTTCTAAAGTTTTAGCCTATAAAAAATTCTATATTGACAATCCGGCAATATTGCAACAAGATTTGCTGGCTTTAACACAAGAAACACCTCCTGAAGATACCCAACTAGCTGTTTTACTGCCACCAGAAGTCTCAATAGAAGAA
>CAYWKL010000039.1:0-8292 GCA_964459095.1 uncultured Gammaproteobacteria bacterium | reverse complement strand
AAATGGTCATTAACAAAAGGGATAATTCTTGAAGGCATTTGAAGCTAGCATAATGCAAAAATCCGCAGGTGTCAATACAATCCCACCCCAAGGGTGGGAGTAACAAGGGAATAGAAAAAGTGTATATTACAAGCATGCAAGAAGTAAAGAAGAAAACTGAAAAACCTAAGAAAAAGATAAGCAAAGCTTCCTTTTCTCGTTCCGCTCGAAAAGTTAAATACACAGAAACTAAAAAAGGATTAGTGATTGTTTATACTGGTGAGGGGAAAGGAAAAACTACTGCTTCTTTAGGCTTGGTTTTAAGAGCAGCAGGATATAAAAGAAAAGTTTTAGTTGTCCAGTTTGGAAAAGTATGGTTTACAGGGGAACTTGAGGGAGTAAAAATGTTAAAACCTTATGTAAAACTAGTCCAAGGAGGCCTAGGGTTTGTAAAAATTTTTGATGACCAATCTCCTTTTTCTGAACATGTAAAAATGGCAAATAAAACTTATGATTATTTATATTCAGAAGTTAAATCTGGAAAATGGAATGTTGTTGTTGCAGATGAAATAGTGGGAGCTGTTGCAGGAAAATTACTTAAACATTCTCAAATGGTAAAGCTAATAAAAGATAAACCAAAAGATTTGGATTTGGTTCTAACAGGTCACCACGGTAAACCTTCACTTTTTAAATTAGCAGATTTAGTAACAGAGATGATTCCCATTAAACATCCTTTTGAAAAAGGACTTTTGGCAAAACCCGGCATAGATTACTAAACAATAAATTTGGGTTACAATTAAAGTATGTTTATTCTCAAACCTGCAGATTCTAAATTATTTAAAATATTTTCCAGAGTAGTTTTGGGAATAACATTAATTTTAGCTTTATACGCAGGCTTTCTTTGGTATGGATATATAGAGGATAAAGAGTATAAATCACAAGTTCAAATTTGTGATGAAACTTCAGGTGGAATATTAGAGCGAAGAGATTGTATGGAGTTTCCTAACCAAAGTCACGGCGCAAAAAGATCCTCAGCAGTTTTAATGACGGTAATAACTGTTGCTCTTCCTATTTTCCTTCTAATCAGTGAGCTTCTTTATGATTATTTTTTTCTAAGAAAAAGGGATTAATTTATGAACCTAGATGAAATTATAGAAAAAATCAAGGCTAATCACTTATTCTTAAAGCTTAAGAATATTGTAGAAAATAATGCTTATCATGACCACCAAAAAACTTTTGATCATTTAATTTTAACTTGTGAGAAAGCTAAAGAAGCCTCTAAAGGAAATTTTATTACAAATAAAGAAGCTAGACTCAAATTTTTGGAATTTATGAATGAAAAAGTGTACGGTATGAAAAGATCTGATGTTTTAATTATAGTAGCCCTTCTTCATGATATTGGGAAAATTTTGTGGTTTAAAGAAGGAGCAAAAGAAAAACCGCTGGAGATGATTTTAGGTAAAGATATCACAGCTTATCCTAGCCATGAATATTGGGGATCAACAATAATTAAAGATGTTTTAGAAGGGATGGATTTAAATAACGGTTTAGTATCTTACATTTCTAAATGTGTAGGGATACACGGTGAATTTAGCGATCCTTACTTGAAGCCGCGCCTTGATTGGCCTTTTGAAAAATTGATTAATGATGTTAAGTCAAAATGTGAAGGTTTATATAAAGAGTCTTTATTTAATCAATATTGTGATTGTTTTTATGGAAAACCTTTTCAGTACGGGATAGAGTTAATTGCTAAGATATTCAGCAACCCCGAATTATATACTCCAAGGAAGTACTTTATTGCGAAGCAAGAGACTAGCTTCGAAGGCTCATTAAATGAAAATACCTCTTTTTGATTTAGATGGGACTATTCTAAGAGGACACAACCAAGTACATAAAGATGCTCTAGATTTTGTGTTTTCAAGTGTCTACCACATCAAAGCATCGATGAGTGAAATTTCTTATGATGGAAAAATAGACAGCCTGATTATTATTGAAGTTTTAAGATTGCACAATGTACCTGAGGAAGAAATATTTAAAAAACTCCCAACAGCTTTTGATTTGGCTGTGAAATATTTTTTTGAACATATAAATAAAACCGAGATAATTGCCCTTCCTGGGGTAAGGAAACTTTTAGAAGAACTAAAAAAGAAAGGAGCAATCGTTGGGGTTTTAACTGGAAATATAGAAGATATTGGTTGGAAGAAACTTGAGGTGGTGGGTTTAAAAAAATATATAGATTTTGGAGCATTTGGAAATTTAGCATACAAGAGAGTTGATTTAATTGATGTTGCTCTAAAAAGAGTCAGAAAAAAAATTAAACCAAATGCAAAAAAAGAGGATTTAGTAATTATTGGGGATACCCCAAGAGATGTAGCCTGTGCTAAGGAGGGTGGAATAGAAGCTATATCTGTTGCAAGTGGGTTTCATAAAGTTGAAGTTCTAGAAAAACTTGCTCCTAAATTAATTGTGAGTTCTTTAGAAGAAAGAAAAAAAATCTTAAGATTCTTGGGGCTTGACAGATATTAGCACTCATGTTAGTATACTGCTAAATTAGTTATTAGTTGACAGTTCTTGGTTATTAGCAAAAAAACAGAAATCTATGTACAATATACAATAAACTAATAACTACAAACCAAACATGGCAATTGATCCAATGTCGAATCCAATAAAGCTTCGTCCCCAGATGCCTGTAGGACTCCTTCGAGGAACAGTGATTTTCCCAGGAAACAGTATTCCTATTGTCTCAGGACGAGTAAAATCTAAAGCAGCCCTAGACGCTGCTTGGGAGACAGATCGATTAATAGTTTTTGTTACACAAAAAAACGAAAGAATTGAAGACCCAAAAGAAGGGGATTTGCATGCTGTAGGAACTGTTTGTTTGCTTAGAAGGCTAATAAAAATTGATGGTGAGTATACAGTAACTGCAGAAGGCCTAGTTAGAGTATTCTTAAAGAAATTTACCCAAACAGAGCCTTATTTTGAAGCTGAGATAGAAGAAATTCCTGAACTTTATGAAAGGAATGAAGAAACAGAGGCTATGATGAGAAGTGTTAAAGGTGAACTTAAAAGGTATTTAGAGCTCGGAGGAAATCCGTTATTTGATCCAAGCAATCTTTCCAATTGGTCAACAATATCAACTAATGATGATCCAAACCAGCTCGTGAATTTAATCTGCCAGGCTATTGATTTTAAAACTATAGATAAACAACAAATTTTAGAGATGGTTTCAGCACAGGAGCGATTAAAGAAAATCTCAGATCTTTTGGCTAAAGAAATAAGAGTTTTAGAGATTTATCAAAAAATTTCTTCACACACACAAGAACGAGTCTCAAAAATGACCAAAGAAGCAATCTTAAGAGAGCAAATGAGGAGTATTGAAGAAGAACTTGGTGAATCTGGCGAAAACCAGGAAATAAAAGAATTTGAGCTAAAAATCAAAAAAGCCAATATGCCAAAAGAAGTAAGAAACAAAGCTGAAAAGGAACTCTCAAGACTTGCTAAAATGTCTTCATATAATCCTGAGGCAGCATATATTAGAAACTACCTGGAGTGGCTCACAGATCTTCCTTGGAATGCGGGGAGAGGAATAAAAATTGATCTTAAAAAAGCTGCAGGAATACTAGATGCAGACCATTATGGTTTAAAAAAGGTGAAAGAAAGGATACTGGAGTATTTGGCAGTACACAAGCTTTCAGGAAAAGTCAAGGGACCTATAATTTGTTTTGCTGGCCCTCCTGGAACTGGTAAAACCTCAATAGGCAAATCTATTGCAAGAGCCTTAGGTAGAAAGTTTGTAAAAATATCATTGGGTGGGATTAGAGATGAAGCAGAGATTAGAGGTCACAGAAGAACTTATGTTGGATCAATGCCAGGGCGAATAATCCAGGGAATTAAACAAGCAGGGACAACAAATCCTGTATTTATGTTAGATGAAATAGACAAAATTGGCACAGATTATAGAGGGGATCCTTCAGCAGCTTTGCTTGAGGCACTGGATCCAGAGCAAAACAATTCTTTTTCAGATCATTACTTAGAAGTTTCCTATGATTTATCAAATGTAATGTTTATTACTACTGCAAATATTTTGGATACAATTCCACCAGCCCTAAAGGATAGGCTTGAGGTAATAAGGTACCCTGGTTACACTCATGAAGAAAAATTCCATATTGCCAAAAAATTCTTAATTCCAAAGATCTTAGAATCTCACGGTCTTGAAAAAACAAAAACTGAGGTTAACTTTGTTGATAGTGCAATAATGCAGATTATAGAGTCCTATACAAGAGAAGCTGGGGTAAGAAATTTAGAAAGAGAACTTTCAGCAATAGTTCGCAAAATTGCAAGAAAAATAGCTGAAGGGGACAAACTAAAAGAGTATAGAGTAACTACAAAAGAAGTTGAGAAATTTCTTGGACCTATTAAATTCCTTCCTCAAATGGCAGAGATTGAAAATATGGTTGGAGCCTCAACAGGTTTGGCAGTAACTGAGACAGGTGGGGATGTTTTGTTCATTGAGGTCACTTTAATGCCTGGTAAAGGTACAATTCAACTTACAGGGCAGCTAGGTGATGTTATGAAAGAATCAGGCCATGCTGCAATGAGTTATGTGCGCTCAAGCTGGATAGCTTTAGGTCTTCCTGAGAAATTTTTTCAAAAGGTAGATGTACATATCCATGTCCCAGAGGGTGCTGTGCCAAAAGATGGACCTTCTGCAGGAATTGCTCTAACAACAGCCATAGTTTCTGCATTTTCTAAAATTCCTGTGAGAAAAGATGTAGCAATGACAGGGGAAGTAACTTTAAGAGGTAGGGTTTTGGAAATTGGAGGATTAAAAGAGAAAGTTTTAGCAGCCCACAGGGCAGGAGTTAAAGTAGTTATAGCACCTGAAAACAACAAGAAAGATTTAATAGACATTCCTGAAAATGTAAAAAAAGATTTAGAGTTTATATTTGTTAAACATATGGATGATGTGCTTAAAGTCGCTTTAACCAGGCCTCCTGAGAGTGGTTCAACCAAAAAGCTCCCCATCATGCCCCAGCCTGCTTTGGCTTAAAACTTTCTAAAAATCCCGATGTGTCTAGCTATCCCACACCTGGTGTGGGTTAAGGCTTGACTTCCTAAATCTTATAGTGTAAATTTTAGAAATTGCCCTGCTTTCCTTAAGGGCTTTTTTTGTGTATATTTAAAAAACATGGAACTAACAAATATTTTTGATTTATTAATTTGGGGAGGAGCTATTGCTGCTACCCTTTATGGAATAGTTTTATCTTTCATAATCTTTAGACTCCCCACGGGGACTGAAAGAATGAAGGAGATTGCTCTAGCTATTCAGCAAGGAGCTTCTGCTTACCTATTTAGGCAATATAGCGTTGTGGCTATAGTTGCTGTAGTTATTGCTTTACTTTTATACCAAGCCATAGATTTAAACTCAAGCTTAGGTTTTTTAGTTGGTGCATTTGCTTCAGCATTAGCTGGTTTAATAGGAATGTCCGTGGCTGTTCGGGCTAACATCCGCGCAGCTGAGGCTGCTAAAATAGGGTTACCTGAAGCTTTTGATGTAGCTTACAAAGGTGGAGCTGTTACTGGATTTTTAGTTGTTGGTTTAGCTTTAGCTGCAGTTTATGGGTTTTACCAATATACTGGTGATATTCAGGCTCTTATTTCTTTAGGTTTTGGAGGATCTTTAATTTCTGTTTTTGCCAGGTTAGGTGGAGGTATTTTTACAAAAGGAGCAGATGTTGGAACAGATATGGTAGGAAAAGTTGAGGCAGGGATTCCTGAGGATGATCCTAGAAACCCAGGAGTTATTGCTGATTTGGTCGGGGATAATGTTGGAGATGATGCTGGAATGGCAGCAGATGTATTTGAAACTTATATTGTAACTATTGTTGCTGCGATTTTATTGGGAAGTTTGATGCTGCCAGGATCTGTGAACATTATCAATTATCCATTATCTTTAATGTCTGTTGCTATATTTGCCTCAATTATTGGAAGCATGTTTGTTAGATTATCTGGAAAGAAAATTATGGGAGCACTCTACACTGGACTCATTGTAACAATGGTTGTTTCTGCCCTGTTTTTTTATCCTGTGACCAGTTATCTGATGGAAGGTAATGGATCGTTTCCTGTAATGAATCTTTTCCTTTCTGCGGTTGTTGGTTTATTGGTTACAGCAGGAATGGTTCTTATAACCGAGTATTACACAAGCACAAAGTTTAATCCTGTCAAAAGTTTAGCTGCAGCTTCCAAAACAGGACACGGTACAAATGTTATTGCAGGTTTAGCCATATCTATGCAGTCTACTTTAGCACCCATTATTTTAATTTGTGCTGCAATATTAGTAAGCTTTGCTCTAGCTAATCTTTATGGGATAGCAATTGCAGCAGTTGCTATGCTTTCTTTAACAGGAATTATTGTTGCAATAGATGCTTTTGGGCCAATCACAGATAATGCGGGGGGAATTGCAGAAATGTCAGGACTTCCATCGAAGGTGAGAGCAGTAACAGATCCTTTGGATGCAGTTGGAAATACCACAAAAGCAGTTACAAAAGGATATGCAATAGCCTCAGCTGGATTGGCTGCGTTGGTTTTATTTGCTTCTTACTCACAAGAACTTGGAGCAGGTTTGCTTTTTGATTTATCTAATCCAAAAGTTTTAGTAGGGCTTTTTATAGGAGGAGCACTTCCTTACGTTTTTGCCTCCCTTGCAATGCAGGCTGTTGGAAAAGCAGCAGCAGCAGTTGTTGAAGAAGTAAGAAGACAATTTAAAAAAATAAAAGGAATAATGGCAGGTGAGGCAAAGCCTGATTATGCTAAAGCTGTTTCTTTAGTTACAGCTGCAGCTCAAAAAGAAATGATAATACCAGCTTTAATCCCAGTTTTAGCTCCTGTTTTAGTTGGGTTTTTACTGGGACCACAAGCTTTGGGGGGAATGTTAATTGGAATAATAATTACAGGACTTTTTGTAGCAATTTCTATGACCACAGGAGGGGCAGCCTGGGATAATGCTAAAAAATATATAGAATCAGGAAACTTTGGTGGGAAAGGCAGCTTTGCCCATCAAGCAGCAGTCACAGGTGATACAGTAGGGGATCCATATAAAGATACAGCAGGACCTGCGATTAATCCTATGATTAAAGTTGCTAATATAGTTGCTTTGTTGTTGGTGCCTTTTATAAAGTAGTTTCTATCTGTACTTCCAATCCCGGATTGGAGCTCAGTGTTAGTTATTCTGCATCAATGGCTGTATGCTTTAAAACTTCAAGCGTTTTACCATATTCTGCTTGGTTTAAAACAAATTGCTCGTATTCTTTAGGAGATTTAAAAAAATTTAATATTTCTTCTTTTGCCACTCTAGTATCGTTACTTAAATTAATAAATGATAAATAAGATGACCAATTATAAAGCTTTAAATCCTTAGTAAGTAGAGATACCAAGGGGTTAAGGTGTATATAACGAGAAAGATGCAGCAACTGCTCTTCGTTTTCTACCAAAATAGCCTTGAAGATACCCTGGAATACAGGTCCTTGACGACCATATTTTACATTGCGGTACTTTGTATAACTGTGTATAAACCTCCTCATAAACTCGGAAATTCCATCATCAATTAGTTGCTTTACCAAAAGATGGAAATGATTAGGCATTAAGCAGTAACTTAAAATATCAACGATCTTTTTAGATTTATCTATAGCAAAAGCTTTCGATTGACCGTAAGTTGAGAATTTTGGTTTAGGATCTTTTATCTGATAGTAAAATAGAGTTTTGGTAAAGCGGGTATAATCCCACTGAGTATTAAATATGGTCTGTTTCTCTAACCCTCTATTGTATAAATGATAAATCTCGCCATTTACAAAAGGAATAGTCCTGTAGGGCATATATCAAGCATTACTCTTCCAATCCCGGATTGTCAAGGCAATTCCAATCCGGGATTGTAGGTTTAATGCGACTTGGCACTTGACGACTACTACTTCCCACTAATATATTGTTAAGCATGAGGATTGGTTATATTGGTTTAGGAAAAATGGGGAAGAATATGGTTTTAAGGCTTCTTGAGCAGGGGATAGAGGTTGTTGCTTGGAATAGATCGCCGGAACCTTTAGAAGAAGTTGTAAGAGCTGGTGCAATAAGAGCAGAAAGTTTAGAAGAATTAGTAGAAAAATTAAGGGTATCAAATAAAAGTCATCCCCGATCTAATCGGGGATCCACAGAAATAGATTCCCGCTTTCGCGGGAATGACAAAGGGAGCGAGAATGACAAAGGGAGCGGGAATGACAAAGAGGGAGGGAATGACTCTGGAATAATAATCTGGTTAATGCT
>CAYWKL010000038.1:0-8430 GCA_964459095.1 uncultured Gammaproteobacteria bacterium | reverse complement strand
AATATATAGAAGAACTAAGTTTAATTTTAACTGATATTTTAATTGAATATTTAGCTAAACATCCTCCAATTTTCCTAGATAAAATTAAAAAAGATAGAGGTGAAGGGTGGGTTCTAACTCCTGTTCCGCTTCACTGGATGAGGCAAAATAAAAGGGGGTTTAACCAGGCAAGTTTAGTTAGTAGCTTAATTGCCAAAAAACTGGGATTAAAATACAAGGAAGTTTTAATTAGGGCAAAAAATACAAAATCTCAAGTTAGAAAGGATGCTTACCAGAGGAGAGAAAATATTAAAAATGCTTTTTCTTTAAATAGATCCTTCGCTTACGCTCAGGATGACAAGTTGCATGGAAAAAATTATATGCAGCTTGTCAACTATACACTAAAAGGTATGAATGTACTACTAATAGATGATGTTTGGACAACAGGGTCTACTTTAAAAGAATGCTGTTATGAGCTAAAAAGAGGTGGAGCTAAATCAGTATGGGCGCTGACTTTAGCCAGATAATTGACATATCGGTTACCTCATAGTAATATCTCTTCTTAATGATCGAACTACATGTTTATACCACTAGACAACCTATAATAGACAACGAGGCTGAAAAGATCTTCAATCTTAGAAGACAACCTCGAAGGGATTGGGAAGTCATGGAGGGTCTCTTTGATAAACCATTTTGGAAATCAAGTGACGCTGTTCCTGTGATTCACCCTCAAATCCTTCCATTTTTTATGCTATACACTGACCAAACCCCTTTTGTATATAGAGGTGGTCCAGAAGATCTTGCTGACGAAGAATTTTCTCTTGGAAGACAGGCAAAAGAAAAAGGGATCACTCTTCCTGAACCTTTTATAGAAAAACTAAGAAGAGAACAATTTGATGTGGTTGCGGATGCAGAAACCCGTACTTTGTTACAACAGTATCCATATCTGGAGAAGTTAACTGTGTTAGAACCATTATGGGGAATTCTTAGATTATCTGAAGGCAAGCCAGTTTATGGTGTGAATTTAGAAAGTAGTATGGGAAGAACCCATGAAGCACTTGAAAGAATGGTATGTCTAGCTCAGGTATTAGCAGCTAAATACCACGGTTTTGTATACAATGAACTCTTCGATGATTCTCCTTGTGAAGAGCCTGATCTACAGGCATTAGCTGGTTTAGATACAAATTCTTGGGAAGCACTTGCTGAATTTTATAGATAAGTTAATTGCTATCCCATGGGAAGGGGAGTAAATCTTTAAGTTTAACTACCTCATCTTTTTTAATAATTACATCTGTTTCTAAATTATCTTGATCGATTTGATACATAAATTCTCTACATCTGCCACAAGGTGGGAGTACAGTTCCGTCTTCTACTACTGCAACTATTTTTTTAATTTTAAACTCCTGGTTTGTAACCATTGCGGCGATAGCACTGGCTTCTGCACAAAAACCCATGCTAGAGGGAGTATCAATGCTCACACCAAGATAAATGTTTTCTTTATCTGTGATAAGTGCACACCCACAATCTACACTAGTAAAACCATGCCTCATCTTTTTTGGCTTTACCAAAGACTTGGCTTTTAATATTAATTCTTCGTTTGTTATATCCATAATTTTTTTCTTTCGCGATCTATTGGCGGACCTTGTTCTGTCATAACTCGCCTTCGGTTTAGCGGACTGTGTCCGCCGTAGCTCGCTTCGGCGAGCGAAGGCGGAGAGGGTGGGATTCGAACCCACGTGGGCTTGCGCCCAATCGCTTTTCAAGAGCGACGCCGTACAACCACTTGGCTACCTCTCCATCAAGCGGTGGGTACAGGATTCGAACCTGTGTGACACTTTCGCGCCAGCAGTTTAGCGAACTGCCCCCTTAAACCACTCGGGCAACCCACCACTAAGAGCCTAATTTTAACAAAAGCAGGGAATATTATCCATTGACGCATTAATCTAGTAATGATAAAATTAGCTAACTTAGCTAAGGATAATAAAAAATGCAAATATTTAATATTCATCAAGCAAAAACTAATCTTTCTAAGTTGATAGAAAAAACTTCTAAAGGGGAGGAAGTGATTATTGCTAAAGCAGGTAAACCTGTTGCTAAGTTAGTGGCTTATAAAGAAAAATTAAAGCCACGCAAACCAGGTTTATGGAAGGGTAAGATTTGGGTAAGTGATGATTTTGATGAAGAAGATGAAGAGATAAATAAACTTTTTTATGGTGAAGAGTAAGTTCCTCTTAGATACCCACATTTTTATCTGGTGGATGGAGAAAAATAAAAGGCTATCAGATGATTTATTTGACCTTATTAATTTATCTGAAAACGAAATCTTTTTATCTGTTGCCACTGTCTGGGAGATAATTATAAAAAAAACAAAAAAGAAATTAAAACTTTCTCAAGACATTAAGGAAGCAATAGATAGGAATAATTTCAAAGTTCTTCCAATAGAGATCGCGCATATATTAGCAATTGAAAAAATGCCTCTTATTCATGGTGATCCTTTTGATAGGATTCTAATCTCGCAATCTAAAGTAGAAGATTTAATTTTGATTACTAGTGATGAGAAAATTTGGAAATATGATGCAAAAATCCTTAAGGCTTAATAGAAAATCAAATTAAATAGTGTTAAACTATTCCAATCTGCCACCTGTGGTGAGCCCTTCGACTGGCTTAGGGTAGACGAAATTGAACCATGCCCAAAGTATTTAAAGAACATTTATTAACACCTCCACATCTTTTACAAGGCCCTCATAGCAGCCATGCTGCTTATCTAGATTCAGATTATGATCCTGTGAGCACTCTTATTTCCTGGAGAGCACCCTCCCGTCCTTATAGAAAAAAAGATAGATCTTTTTATACAACTGTAGCAATTTTATTGATACTAATATCCTTAATAGCACTCTTAGCAGGTGAGGCTTTATTAATAGGTGTACTTTTAGCTTTGGGGTTTATAGTATATGTTTTAAATTTTATACCTCCAGGGGAGCTAGATTATAAAATCTCAACTCAGGGAGTAACAATAGGGGATCATTTTTACCATTGGGACTCTCTTGATTCTTTCTGGTTTACAAAAAAAGATGATCAAAATTTACTCCATATTTTAACTTTATTTAGGTTTCCAGCAATGCTTATTATTCCTTTGGGGGAGGAAAGTCAAGATGAAGTTAGAAAAGCTGTAGCAAGATTCTTGCCATTCCATGAGATTGCTCCTAAATCTATGATAGATAAATGGTCAGAGAGTTTACAAAAACACTTTCCCCTGGAAAACCCACACAAGTAATTAGATAAGTCCTGCAGTTGGATTATCTTGTTCTATCCTGATTGGTAATCTATGGAAAGTTTTATTAAAAACCCCTGGATATTGTCTTCTATGTTCCTCAGTAAGTTCGGCTGGATCTATAGATATTCCAACAAGTATAACCCATCGCTTATTCCCTCTAGGCGTATATTCAAAACCGACTCCATTATTCATAGAAATAATAAGTCCTCCCAATTTTGACTTCTCGATATGTAGTCTATGAAATTCTTGACCAATTCTATTTGCTTCTTCCCGATCTCTTACACGTCCGACAACTTTTCTTTCAGATGAATAAGTCACTTTATTTGAATATTATCTGATATTCATTTGAAGTTCAAGAGTTTTATGGAGTTTGTTAGTTAAATAAAGTAAAATTTAAGCCTGTTGCCTTCGTAGCTTAATGGATAGAGCACCAGATTGACAATCATATTAATTCGGATTATATTAGGGTATAGAGGCTAAAGTGTCACGAGTTTTATTGCCAAAAGAGGTTCAACGGAATCTATGTCAATCAGCTAAGCAGAAATTAGGAAGTAGTTGGTCTGTGCTTTCCGAGCACCTTCAGGTATCTCCAAAAGCATTTGAAAATTGGTATAGGGGCGAAAGACTTCTTCCAGAAAAAATATTTAAAAATCTTACTAAGCTTAGCAAATATCATATTGAATATTTTGAACTACTACCGGACAATTGGGGACAAATTAAAGGTGGAAGAAGAAACATTGAACTGAATGGTAGATTTATAGGAACTTTAGAGGATAGAAGAAAACCTAGAAATAAAGGAATTAGAGTAGCTAAATATTTTCCTTTGCCAAATTACTCAGAAGATTTAGCGGAGTTTATAGGAATTATGTTGGGGGATGGAGGAATTTCTAAAAACGATATCTCCATAACTTTGGGTTATTCTACAGACAAAGAGTACGTTCCTTACATTACTCGTTTAATTCAAAGCATTTTTAAATCTAAAGTTGGTCTTTATAGACCACCCAATCAAGATGTTATTAGAATTCGATTTTATGGGATAAATCTGATAAAGAATCTGTTAACTTTAGGATTAGTACAAGGTAATAAAATTAAACAAGAAAACTTTAGCATCCCTTCATGGATTTTAGGAAACGATTCTTATGCTAAAAATTGTATTAGGGGATTGATAGATACCGATGGTTGCATTTTTAGAAAGGTTCGTCGGGAATCCAATGGAATTGAATATAGGTCAATAGGAATTAAGTTTACATCTGCTTCTGAGTCTTTATTACTTAGCTCAATAGAAATATTTAACCATTTAGGATTTAAAATAGCGAGATCAGGCAGAGACCTTTATCTTAGTGGCAAAGAACATATTACGAGATATGTGCAAGAAATAGGATTTAGTAACCCCAAACATTTAAATAAATATAAAGCCTTTCTTCCAAGTTATGGTTGGATTAAAGTAGCTAGCCAAAATTGTTTAAATTCTTCCCCTTCAGTATAATTTACAAGCGTAATCAGCTCCGATAGGCTAACGGATAGACCTCAGGATTGCGGATCCTGTAGTGTGGGTTCGATTCCCGCTCGGAGCGCACTTTAATGAGCTTAAGTGTAAATTGGAGGGTTGGCCGAGTGGTAAGGCAATGGTTTCGAAAACCATCGAGGCGAAAGCCTCACGTAGGTTCAATTCCCACCCCCACCGCCAGTTACTTTTTTCTCTGCTTTAATAATTCTCATTGCTGGGTATTTTCACCTTGGTTCCATACCCCTTTGCTTAATTTCAACGTATTTCTTGAAATGATAAAAACAGAACGAAAACACAATTGGCTCATTATCTATGTAGGGGAAAATCATACCAACAGGTATTTATCTTCTTTCCTGGGGACAGAAAAAAAGCTGATTTTCTTATTTGGGTATTTTTTCTTGGCAATATTATAAGCAGTTAAAGCGTTATTTGATACAGCTGCCACTTTGCCTTCAACAATAGCCACCCTTTTACCAGGATATTTCTTAAAGATATTTATGGGAATTCTCGCTTGTTTCATATTAAGTCTATTTTAACACGGGGCTGGATCTTTACGCAATGGAGTTTATTCTCTAAATGCAGTAAAATTTAAGCCTGTTGCCTTGGTGGGGTAGCCAAGTGGTTGTACGGCTCCGGTTTCGAAAACCGGTGTCCGATAAAATCGGACCGTGGGTTCGAATCCCACCCCCACCGCTTGATTTAACTTTTGCATTTATGCAAGTAGATAAAATTAAAAAACGCTGTAGCTGGGTTGGTAGTAATCCTCTCATGGTGGCATACCATGATAATGAGTGGGGTGTGCCTGTTCATGATGATAGTAAACTCTTTGAATTTCTTATTCTTGAAGGCGCGCAGGCAGGATTAAATTGGCAAACAATACTAAGTAAGCGAGAGAATTATCGCAGCGCATTCAGTGGATTTGATGTAAAAAAGATCGCTCGCTACGGAGGAAAAGACGTGAAGCGGCTTCTTAGAGATCCAGGCATTATTCGTAACCGCCTTAAGATTGCCGCTACAATTAAGAACGCTAAGAAATTTTTAGAAATTCAAAAGGAATTTGGTTCTTTTGACAAGTATATCTGGAAATTTGCCGGCAAGAAACAGGTCGTGTACAACTCGGCAACAACAATGGAATCCGATGCCATGAGCAAAGATTTACTAAAAAAAGGTTTTAAGTTTGTCGGTTCTACGATTTGTTATGCTTTTATGCAGGCGGTTGGTATGGTTAATGACCATCAACCTAATTGTTTTCGATATTGCTTTATTTAAACTGAGTAGAGTAGTTAGTTTGCAGTGACTGTTACCATATCCACATTCCCATCCTCTGATGAATCTGAAACATTGCCTCTAAACCTGAGTTTTAGCTGGGTTATACCACTCAAATCTACTGTTACCTGTCTCCAAGAGTTCTCCGGATCAATATTACCCCTAAGTCTAGCTTGCTCAGTCCAGGTTAAACCATTATCTAAAGAAACATCAAAGGCTATATATTCACCCGCATCCCAATTGCTTTCTATAAACCAGCTAAATTTAATTTGAGCTTCCGTTTTACCTTGCAGATCAATTGCTTTAGAAATAAGCTGGGCATCTGCAGCTTTTCCATCTATTTCAGCAGAGTATCTTCCAGATCCCACTCTTCTCTGTTTTGATCTATACCAATCATTTTGTGAATCCTCACTCCAAAGTCCGTTCCATTCATTAACCTCAAAACTGTCGGAAAAAACAATAATTGGTGCAGGACTGCTAGGATTTAGGATGTTATTTAGGTTTAATCTACCGTTACTGACTGTTTTACCCTGCAGAGAATCTATTAAGTCTACTGAGCTTAAAATTTGATTTTTGATTTGTAAGCTAGAAGCTCCTAAATTATTGGACCAAATAAGAGCAGCTGCTCCAGCAACATGGGGAGTTGCCATTGAAGTTCCATTTAGCGCTCTATATCCACTAGCACTACATAAACTACAAGATCCTTTCGGTACTGTGGAGTAAATATTAACTCCTGGGGCCCCTAAATCTACAGAGGTTGCACCGTAGTTGGAAAAATATGCCAGATTGTCGTTGTGATCTGTGGCAGCAACAGAGATAATATTATCTAAATTATACCCGGCAGGATAAAAAGTGAAAGTATCAATATTTCGACCATCATTGCCTGCTGCAGCTATAAAAAGGTTACTCCCTGCTGCAATGGCATCGGACAATGCTTGTGAATAGCCACCTCCACCCCAGGAATTGTTGGTAATTTTAATACCCATTAAATTAGCATATTGTATAGCTTGGATTGCATCTGCGGTTGTGCCTGAACCATTACTGCTCAAAAATTTAAGTGCAGCAATTTTTACAGACCAATTAATTCCAGTAATTCCAATCCCGTTGTTGCCAAGTGCACCAATTGTCCCAGCCACATGAGTCCCATGACCATAATCATCCATTGGATCTGAATCATTATTAGCAAAATCCCATCCATAAACATCGTCTACAAAACCATTTCCATCATCGTCAATATTATTTCCAGCTACCTCCCCCGGATTTTTCCACATATTTGCTGCTAAATCTGGATGGTTATAATCTACTCCAGTATCAATTACTCCTACTACTACACTTGAGGTTTTTAGAATATCCCAAGCTAAGGTAGCATCTATATCTGCTCCTGCGCTCCCTCCGGTTTGCCCGGTATTTAAAAGCCCCCATAACTTAGAAAAATCAGGATCATCTGGAATAATAGTTGTGTGGAGGATAAAATTAGGCTCAGCATATTCAACTTTAGGATCAGCATTTAGGGACTTTAGGATTTCATCTTTTCTTAAAGGATCTTCAAGTTTAAGTTTATAAAGTCTTTCGGCTCCAGATTTTTTTAGTTTACTTAATTGTGTTTCTCTAAATTTAAATCTAGCTAGGATTTTATCCGCAGATTTTAATTTATGCTTTTCTTTGAAACTTTCAGTTGGTTCCTCTGTTTCTTTAAATTTAACAATTAACTCATCAGGCACTGATTCTGCTTTGGAAGGATCTATCACCCTATCTTGAGCAAAAGTGGAATTAATATTTAAAAATAAAAAAGTTAAAGTAGCAAAAAAAATTAGGCAGAAAGCTTTTTTCATAGCAGCACAAAAAAATTTAAGACTTAAAAATTATAACCTAACTTTTAATTTAGTGCAAAGCGAGCATAAAATATAGTATTCTAAAAAAAATGATAAGGGAATTTTCAGCTGGAGGGATAGTATGTAATGATAAGGGTCAGGTTTTATTAGTTAATAATATGGCCTTAAGAGACCCTAATAAAAGCTACTGGGGTTTTCCAAAAGGGCATATAGATAAAGGTGAGTCTTCTAAGGATGCAGCAATTAGGGAAGTAAAAGAAGAAGTAGGATTGGAAGTAGAAATAATAGAAAAAATAGGGCAGTCAAAATATATTTTTACAAAAAATGGGGAAAAAGTATTTAAAGTAGTGGTGATGTTTTTAATGAAAGCAAAAGTTGGGGAGTTAAGAGTCTTAGAAGAAGAACTTATGGATGCAAAATGGTTTTCTCCGGATGAAGCCTTAGAAAAATTAAGTTTTAAGCAGGACAAGGATTTATTGAAGGAGGCACTACAGTTATCTGAAAAACTTGCTACGTAGGTGTATAATATATCCTATAGGATAAAATAAATATGCCTCCGGAGTTAAGGGGAA
>CAYWKL010000037.1:0-8830 GCA_964459095.1 uncultured Gammaproteobacteria bacterium | reverse complement strand
ATTCTTCTACTAGATGTACAAACACTTCTGTGTCTGTTTCTGAAGCAAATTTGTGATTTTTTAAAGCTTCCTTTAATACCTGGTAATTTTCAATAATACCGTTATGCACTGCTGCAATTTTTTTACTGCAACCTGTGTGGGGGTGAGCATTTGTCGCTGTAACACCACCGTGAGTCGCCCAGCGGGTGTGTCCAAAAGCAAAATCACTTTGGGATAAATTTGGTAAATGATCCTTCATTTTCCCAATTTCTTTTTCTAGAATAATTTTTCCACCTATTTCTATTCCAATTCCCCACGAATCATACCCCCTATATTCAAGCGATTTTAATCCTTCATATACATCTTTAACTGCAGTTTTGCTCCCTACAGCTCCAAAAATTCCACACATAAAATTATCCAGCCTACCTTTCTTTTTAAATAAGTATATTTTATTTGAAATAAAAATCAAATGTTTGGGGATTCTTTCAGTGTAGCAGTAAGATTTATTGTCTTTCCATCTCTCCAAATATCAATATTTATTCTGTCCCCAACTTTTTTTGATTTTAATACATCCGCTACGCTATTTTCCCCATTAATATTTTTTCCATCCATTTTGGTAATTATATCCCCAACTAAGATTCCTGCATCCTTAGCTGGAGTATTCTCTACTACTTCCTGGATATATGCTCCTTGGGGAACTTCATTCAAAAGTGCCAAATCGCGGCTAATTATTCTATAGCCTACCCCTAAAAAAGGCCTTGAGATTTTCCCTGTTTTTAGGAATTCATCCACAACTGCTTTGACTTCATTTATAGGTATTGCAAAACCAATATTTTCTGCTCCCTCTGTTAGCGCAACGTTGACTCCTATTACTTCACCGGACAAATTAAGTAAGGGTCCACCAGAATTGCCAGGATTTATTGCTGCATCTGTTTGGATTAAATTATCAAGCTGCTCAGCTCCAATGAAGGGATTCCCGGCCACTACTTCTCTTCCCAAACCTGAGACCACGCCTGTAGTTATTGTGTTATCAAATTTTCCTAGAGCATTTCCTATTGCAACAACAGATTGTCCTGGTTTGAGTTTTTTGGAATCTCCAAGGGGTAGTGGTGTTAAATTGGATGCCTCAATTTGAACAATTGCCATATCCAAGTTAGGATCCTTAAAAATCTTTTTAACATCATATTTTCCCCCATTTTTTAAAACTACTGAATATTTAGCTCCAGGGTCAGAGACTACGTGTCTATTGGTTACTATTATCCCTTCTTTAGAAACAACAAAGCCTGTTCCAATTGTGTTTTGCAAATTTTTGGGTATAGCTTGTGGATCAAACGGATCCACAACTCTCTCTGTTACACCTATTGCCACAACAGAAGGTGAGGATTTTTCAAATACAGAAATAACTGCACTTTCCTCTTGAACAACTACTTTAGTTTGGAAGTTTACCCCAGGGCTACTTGTAGGAAACTGTAAATTTAAGTTTCTCTTTGAAGAAATTAATTTTAAGCCAACTATTAAAAGTATAGCACCGGCAATTATAATTAAAGCAATTTTTACAAACCTTAAAATCATATTTAGATAGTCTAATCTAGAAGTTTCAACGCTTCGTTTAATTGATCATCTTTTTCTACGTCTTCCCCTTGTTCTACAACCACATCTGGAGTTAAACCTTTGTTGTGAACCCAGCGTCCCTCTGGGGTCAGCCATTTTGCTGTTGTAACATGAAGCCCTGTATCCTCAGGGAGTTCTTCTGCTTCCTGAATTGTTCCTTTTCCGAAAGTTTGCTCCCCAACCAGTTTCCCCCTTTTATAATCCTGTATTGCTCCTGCCACAATCTCTGAAGCTGAAGCAGAACCTTTATTTACCAACACCAAAAGTGGAAATTTGGTTAACCTCCCAACTCTATTTACTGGAAAATTTATTCTATTACCGTCCGCCCCCTCTTGCAATACCACATCTCCATTACTGATAAACTCTGATGCTATATAAATTGCTCCATCCAAAAATCCCCCTGGGTTATTCCTTAAATCTAGAACGACACCGTCAGGATTTAGCGCTAATGCTTTATCTACTGCCTCTTCCCACTCTGATTTGGTTTTCTCTCCAAATCTTGAAAGTTTAATTACTCCAACAGTTTTTCCTGAAGGAGTGTTTTTTTCTTCAAATTCAACGCTTTTTACTAAAATAGTATCCCGAGTTAAAGTTA
Organism: uncultured Gammaproteobacteria bacterium; assembly: GCA_964459095.1. Taxonomy (GTDB): domain Bacteria; phylum Patescibacteriota; class Microgenomatia; order Daviesbacterales; family UBA10151; genus CAYWKL01. Next base: position 6,645 of record CAYWKL010000037.1, on the reverse strand, counting down.
CATTTTTTGTGTCTTTGTCGCCTTCGTGATAAATTTGGAGTGTGATTTTTGTTTCTCTTGGGCCTCGTATCAAACTTACTGCCTCAGGAAGACTTATTGTTGTGGTGTCCTTTTCTCCTATTTTCAAAATCAAATCTCCCGGCTTTATCCCTGCGCGCTTTGCTGGAGTCCCCTCAAGCGGTGCAATAACTACCAACCTTTTTTCTTTATCAAAACCTAGCTGAATCCCTACCCCTTCAAAACTTCCTCCTAGTTCTTCCTTTGAAGATTTTTGAGCATCTGGGGGTAAAAATACAGTATAAGGATCCCCCAAGGCAGAAACCATTCCAGAAATCGCACCATAATACATTTTTTGCGGGTCTATTGCTTTTTTATCTACATACTTTTGTGACAAAACATTCCAGGTTTGCCAAAAAAGTTTAAAATCAATATCTTTCACCAAAGGAGGAGCAGCGTCTGAGATTTTTACTTGAGGATGGTAATTTTTCCAAGCAAGATTAATATCTTTGTGTCCTAGCTGCCAGCCAAGAACAAAAGTAAGAATGGCTATGATTAAAGTTTGAAGGCTAATCCTTTTTAAAAACTCAAACATATTTTTTTAAGAATCTACATAATAAATACTTTAACCTATTATTTCAACGTTTGTGTAGGGAACTTTTAAGACTCTAAGTTTAGTTTCAATAGTGAGTAAGTGAGTAGAAATTCCAGAAGGAAGGGTAGTTGGGAGCTTATCAACAGAGATTACTCTTCCTTGAGCTCCCATAAACGGAGTCCAAACTAAACGGACCCTTTGTCCTACTAAAATTTCTTTCACAACTATTTGGGGTATTCTCTCTGGATTCTGCTCGATTTTTGGAAACTCAATTTTTCTAAGTTTCAAAATTACATCAGGATCACCAACAGGAAGAAGTAAAGTTGCAGAATTCCCGTATGCAAAACAATAAATGCCACTCTGTTTTGAAGTTAAATCAAAAATATCATCCCCCAAAGGAAGGGGCCCAAACCCTTCAGTTACTATTAAGTCAACACCAATGTCTGTACCCATTTTGGTAATTGATTCAATACTTGATAATTGATTAATTTCTCCACTTATGGATACAAAATCTTGAAGATTTAATCCCCCTGTGATTAGCGCACCAACTCCTAAACTTATACTGGCCTCAATTGCATCTTTATAAACTAGCGCGCCAGAAACCACAATGTTTCCCTTTAGTTCTTTAGTTATTTGTGATTTATTTGTTAAATTTCCCTTGCCATCTAAAAAAACCAAAAAACCTTCTTTTTGTTTCCCTGTACCAAAAATTCCAAAAATCTCATGAGCCATTGTTTTGATTATCACTTCATTAAGGGAGGTTTTTTGCTCTACAATCCCATAAACTCCTGCAGGCACATGGACCATTGCTGGTAAATACTTTAAAGTAAGCTCACCTCTTGTCTCATTAAAAGATTCTATTATTGCATCTGTTGGCGCGGTAATTACCCTTTCCCCAAAAACACTTTTTCTTGAGGCCAAGAGTTCACCTTTAAAAATTTTATCTCCTATATTTTTCTTTAAAAAATTTTTAGCACTACCTACTGAGGTACCAAGTTGCCGTGCCAAATTAACAGTTGTAAACCCTCCTGAGCGCTCATAAGTACCCAAAATATCCTTTGGTTCAACAACCTGGCCAATACTTGCTTTAAATGCCCCTTTACCTTCTAAAGTCCTCTTCACCCTTAAAAAGTTGTTTAATCTTATACGCTCCCTAAAATTAGCTGGGTTCATAATTTAACTCTCAAATCAACAAATATCCCTATATCCCCTGGGTTAAATTTAATTTCTTCTCTATCGCCAATCTTGAGACTAAGCTTTCCCCCTTTGCAAGGAATTAAGGTTAGGGTGTTTGGAAGAAGCTTAAAAGATCTACCTTCAACTACTGCTTTAATCAAACCCTTCGCGTCTTTAATCTCTGGGTTAAAAAAAGATGCTATTACTTTTTTGTCTTTGTCTTTATTTAATACAATTTCTACCAAGCCCGAAGGTTCTACACCATCAATAATAGCAGCAAGAAGTTTAAATTCTGGAACAAATCTTTTAAGGAATTCCTCAGGAACTTCTATTTCCTTTTTTTCTTTGTTATAAAATTTTTGAGAATCTAGGCGCAGAGCTTCCCTTAGAATAGCTAAATCAATCTCCATATCATCAGGAGTAACTGGGGCAGTTTGAGGATAAATTATTCTGTTTCCCAAAAAGTTAAGTAGGTTTTGGGGGTCTTTTTTTATCTTTAACCATCTATTTAGCGCATTTGGTGAAATTTTGTCTAAATTCCTAAATTGATTAAAGGCCCCGGACAGTTTGGACATCTTGTATTAAATATACACTAAATTTGAAAAATATTTTAAATTCTGGTGACAAAAGGTAGCAGGCTTAAGTGGCGCGCATATTTTATTTCTCTTGTCACTTTTCGCTGGTGTTTGCTGCAAAGGCCAGATCGAAGTTTTGGTATTATTTTAGATCTGTCAGAAATAAACCTCCTAAGGGAGGCAGTATCAGTATAGCTTGGCTCTTTCTTTGTTTGACAAAAACTACACCCTCTTTTTTGTCTAGGTGCTTTTGATCTGTCAGGCACTTCTTCCCTATCTTTTTCTTTTTTTACAACTGCCATAACTTGGAATTATACCTTAGGATAATGTCAAAACTCAAATGTCAAAACTTTTTAGAATGGAAGATCATCTAGGTTTCCAGGATCTTCTGTTTTAGGCTCGCCTCGCGTCGAAGCGGGCTTCTTGTCCTGAGCATCGTCGATGGATTCTTCTTTTTTTTCTTCAGTTTTATCTGCTGATTTCTCTTTTTCATGTTCCTCAGTAGGAAGATCAGGTAAATCTTTCTTTGGGGTTACATCTTCTGAGAAGTCAGACACTACTCCATTTTTAGGAGTCAAAACAATCATATCCTCAATGACTGTCTCTGTAACCTGGCGGGTTTGTCCATCTTGCCCTTCCCAGGATCTGTTTTGAAGCCTTCCTGAAACAAAGACTCTTGTTCCTTTTTTTAGAAGTTGGCTGCAAAGCTCTGCTAGTTTATTCCAGGCAACTATGCGGTGAAAATCTGCTTCTTCTTTTCTCTCTCCATCAGAAATATAAGATCTATTTGTGGCAATTGTGAAAGTAGCAACAGCAGCTCCTGAGGGAGTGTACCTTAGCTCCGGGTCTCTTGTTAAATTTCCTATTAGCTCTACTCTATTCCAACTCCTGCTTGCCATACCTTTTTAATTGTACATTATCTCCTTATTAAAAGATAGCGTAAAATATCCTCATTTAGTTTTAATGATTTATCTAGTGCAGGAATTTCCCCAGGTTCGTTCTCAAATTCAAAATGGGCATAAAAAGCTTTATTTGATCTTTTTATAGGATAAACCATATCCTTTAACCCCCATAAATCTTCCTTAGTAACCTTGCCAAGCTGCTTGATTAAGCTCTCCAAAAGAGCTTTCCTATCCTTTTCTTCTAAACTATCTTTAATAAGTAGTGTTAGTTGATAATTTTGCATTCTGGTAATCTTACATTTCTTTAGGCTTAAATTCAACTGTTTGGAATTTGCTTTTTTAATAATCAAGAATTATATTGCTAATTTATGGGTGAAAGCGCTGAGAGAAAAACGCCAATAATTTTTGGAACAAGAATTGAAAAACCAGACGTCAATCTTTGGGTGGCTACCCCAATGATTGGGATAGCTAGATTATTTACGCTGATAAAAGGGTTTGAAATTTCAGGAGCTGAATATTTACCAAAACAAGGTCCCTTTATAGTTACCTCTAAACATACTTCAGCACTGCAGACTTTAATGCTGCCAGAAGCAGTTATGGAAATAACTGGAAGATCAGTCGCTATGGTCGCAGGCCACACAAAGCTTTTCCCCAGAGAACCGGAAGACCCTAGTATTCTTGCAAAAACAGGTGAGGAACCTTTCGAAGAAAAAAGTTGGAAAGGCAAATTAGGAGCAGAATTTAGGGGCTTTCTGTTAAGAGAAATTTGTGCGCTTCCAATTCATAGATTTCGTCCATATAGAGCAGAAATGAGGGATATTCTGGAAGCTTTAAAATCAGGACAAATAACAGGGTTCTTTTTGGATATGTCAAGAACAGTAGACACAGTACATGATGGTGTTTCATGGGTAGCCAGTCAGCTGCCAGATCTCCCTGTAGTTCCTGCATACACTGACGGAAAGATTTTAGACCGCAATCCTTTCCAGGCAGCTTTTGGAGAACCCAGATATTTTAGAGATTATCTTAATCTTCCAAAACGTGAAGCTATAGCAGCAATGACTCAGGACCTAGAAAGAAATATTTATGGTCTTCAAAAACAAGTGAATGAAATGAGAATCAAAAGGCTCTTAGGAACTAACTAATAGCTTGACAACTCGGGGTTGGAAGTCTATTGACAAGTCGGGATATTTTGGAAATATTTAGACTTTTGTAGGTCAACACCCGGTGTTGAATAGCTTCCAACCTAAGTACTTCAATTTCTTATTAATTTTTCCTAATTAATATTTTATCCCTGTCTTTTTTTAAAATCTTCAAACTATCTGTAGATATTTTTTCGCCGTCCAATCTCCAGGTATTTGTAATAATTAAATATTTTTTATTACTTTGAATTAAAGGTTTTAGTTCATTTGCCTTTAGTTTAGTTACCTGTTTATTGGAATAAAAATGTGCAACCGGAACAAAATCTCCATCTATATAAAGTTTCTCTGGATAAAAAGAGGCATTTTTGGATAAAATTGCTTCATCGCTAATATAGGAGGGTATCTCAATAAATTGATAAATAGCAGCTTTAAGTTGAGAGTAACTTAAAAATAAACAAAAAGTTAAAATTAAAAAGAAAGTTAAAGATTTCTTATATAAAAATTTGGGGATAATTTTTTCTAAAATTAAGTAAAAACTTCCAAAAAAACTTATAATTAAAAACGGATATAAAGGTATAAAATGCCAAATCTGCACCTCCGGAGAAAAAATAAATGGAATTACATAACTTAAAATAAAAGTAAGTAAAATTAAAAATTCCCTCTTTTTTAAAAAAATGCCTGTCAATAAACCAACAATTCCCGGCCAAAACCATTTGCCAATCCCTGTATGGATATATGTTTTTATCAAATTAAAGCTCCTTAAAAAATCATTATCTAAAGAGGACCTTCTTGTACTGTAAATAAAATGATGCAGAGCTAATTTTGGATCATTTAAAAACTGAACAAATATCCAAACCCCAAAAGTTAAAAAAACACAAAGAACTGGTAATAAAAAATCCTTCAACCTATATATTTTTGATTTATAAAAAATTAGAAATAAGGCAGGGAGGATTAAAAAAGGTAGAATTGATTTTATTACTACAAGAAATCCCAGGGATAAACTAAACGGAATAAAAAATATTTTGTTTTTAATTGACTTTAGCGCTAAAAGAATTGTTAAGATAAAAAATAAAGTTAAAAGAGTATCTAAATTCCCTGATCTTGCTCTATATAAAAACCAAAATGCAGAGGTTAAAGCTATTGCGGATGCAAATCCAACAATTCTATTAAAGAGTTCTTTACCTAAAAAATATGTTACAAGTAGACAAAGCTCCCCAGCAATTGCAAAAGGGGCTCTGGCTGTAAAATCATTTATTCCAAAAATCTTAAAAAAAACAGCAGTTATCCAAAAGGCTCCAGGTGGCTGATCAACAAAAGTATCAGCAACATTCCACTTTAAATTAAATAAATCCCCAGTTACTAAAACATGCCTTGAAATACTTGCATACCAAGCCTCATCCCAGTTATTTAAAGAAGATTGAGACAGTTTATAAAAAAATAAAGGAGATAGAGAAAGTAAAATTAAAAGTACTATTAAATCTAAAAATATTATTTTTCGGACCATTTAGAAGAATATTTTAACTTAAATATTCCTCTTATTGTCAAATTAATTTATGTCTTTTAGTATTTGGTAACACTAGGTAAGTGTAATAGCTTGACAACTCGGGGTTGGAAGTGTATTGACAAGTCGGGATATTTTGGAAATATCTGGTAATATTAGGAAGTATTTGGTAACATTTGGACTAAATATGCCAGAAGAGCAACTTTATCCACTAGATTATTATAAGTCAGTAACAGAAGGGGAAGCTCTTAAAGTTGAGAGAGCAAGTTTTGAAGTTCTTAAACCTGAGATTGAAAGAATGGCTGGAGGGAGGGACGCTCAAACTGCAACTCTTGTAGAGGATATTGTTAGTTTGTTTGAAGAAGTAACTAAACCACCTTTTAGAGCTGGACTTTATTCATTACATTCTACTTATATCTTCGCGGGTCAGCCTTACTTTGGTGATGATCCGAGAGACAGTCTTCATACTCCCCAATCTCTGGAAGCGGTTAATCAGATTCTAAGTCTTTTAACAGGTAATCCTGAAATAAGTATTCAAACAACTGCACAGTATTTGAAGAAAATCCAAAGAGAACGTCCTGTTTTTTTCAGATACCATGAAGATCGTATGTGGCCTTCCTTTTCAGTCGCTACAAGGGTACCTCTTACAAAAATTTCTTTCACTTTTAATAGTCTTAATAATGAGCTTGTAGATCTTAGTATAGGTATCAATAATCCAGAGCTTCTTCCTCTTGATAGATTTGACCCAACACAATCTGGT
>CAYWKL010000036.1:0-8959 GCA_964459095.1 uncultured Gammaproteobacteria bacterium | reverse complement strand
TTAAGGAGCTGGAAGCTCAAATGAAAGATGCTGCAGCACTTTTAGATTTTGAAACAGCAGCTAAGTTAAGAGATCAAATTAGGGAATTAAGTAATTAAGAAACTTGTCTTCGCATCCATGTATGGCGCAGGGATACTAAATCTCCTAAAAGAGATGCTAACTCGATTCCACTCACTGGGTTAATAGATGGAAGTGGGGATTGATCAGGGGATAAATAAGTTCTACCATAAGCCTGACCATCTGAGTGTAGATAGTAGCACACAAGTGAACTTGCAGGTCTTCCTTCTGGGCGAAAGTGAGCATCCTCTATGAGGATGAGGTCTGCATCAACTGCTGGCAAGCCTTGAGAGTTTTGTTCTTCTAAGCTCAGTTGGGTGCGCGCAATTCGAACACTTCTTCGTGGGTCTTCTGGGAAGCCACTATAACTTATTTCGATCCCGGATGGTAATAGTAATTCTACTGCAACCCCTCTTACAGCATGTACTAACGCAGTTTGTGCATCTATTTTTCTAGGATCAGTCTCCATAATTATTCTATAAGATACTATAAGTATACTTAAAAGTCAACAGGGCTTTAAAAAGTTTCCAAAATGAACAAGTTCTTTCTTGATAGATTTTAGAAAATAGTTTAAAATAGATCCTCAAATATTCGGGTTAAATATGGTCCTTCGACTCGGATGACCTCGCTCAGGATGAACAATTATGAGTAACACTGACAAAATAATAATTAAAGGTGCCCGTCAGCACAATTTAAAAAATATTGATCTAGAATTGCCTAAGAATAGTTTAATTGTTTTTACTGGAATTTCAGGTTCAGGCAAATCTTCTTTAGCTTTTGACACTCTTTATGCAGAGGGGCAACGCCGTTATGTAGAATCATTGTCAGCTTATGCAAGACAGTTTTTAGGAGTTATGGATAAGCCTGATGTGGATTATATAGAAGGTTTATCTCCAGCAATCTCTATTGATCAAAAGAGTGCTTCTCATAACCCAAGATCCACTGTTGGTACAACCACTGAAATTTATGATTATCTTAGGCTTTTATTTGCAAGAATTGGTCACCCTCATTGTCCTGTTTGCGGAAGGGAGATTAGCAGGATGAGTGTAGAACAAATAGTGGCACAAGTAACAAGTAACAAGATACAAGATACAAGTAAAAAACAAAGAAGAATAATGATTTTATCTCCAATTGTTAAAGACAGAAAAGGAGAATATTCTAGCCTTTTTGAAGATTTAAGGAAAAAAGGGTTTTCAAAAATTAGGATTGATGGACAAATTAGGGATTTATCAGAGGATTTATTTTTGTTAAAAAACAACAAACACACCATAGATTTGGTAGTAGATAGGTTAGTGCTAGATAAGAGCATCATTAAAATAGTTTCTAGACTTTCTCAGTCTATTGAGACTGCGCTAAATTTGGGAGAAGGATCTGTGATAGTAACTGAGGTTCTAGACGCTTCTTTGGAGTTCCCTTTGAGTCCTAAAAAAATGAAAGATCATCTATTTTCTGAAAGATTTGCTTGTCCTGTGGATAATATCGCCCTTTCTGAAATAGAGCCAAGACTTTTTTCTTTTAATTCACCACACGGCGCTTGTCCAAAATGCACAGGGCTTGGAGTACTGTTGGAAATTGATCCAGAAGCTATTATGAATCCCATACTTTCCATTGAAGAAGGAGGAATTTTGCCTTGGAGTAAGCTGGGAAGTAGCGAGACCTGGTTTACTCGCCTAATAGAGGCAGTAGGGAAAGAGTATGGATTTACTCTTTCTACCAGGCTTGGAAATATTTCTGAGGAAGCAAAAAAAGCCTTACTTTATGGCGCAGGAAGTAAACAATTTAGAGTAGAAGGGAAAAACAGAGAAGGAAGATGGACTCACTTTTATTCTACTTTTAAAGGTCTGGTTGAATATTTAAAAGAAAGGTACGCCGCCACTGAGTCAGATTGGGTAAAACAGGAAATAGAAAAGTATATGGTTCGGGAAGTTTGCCCAAAGTGTAAAGGAGCTAGGTTAAAAGACGAGGCTTTATCTATAACAATAGATGGGGTAAATATAGCTTTGGTCACTAGTCAATCTATTAAAGAAGCATACAGTTGGATCAAAGCAATTTCAGGAACTGCGCGAGAAATGCAAATTGCAAGTTCTATTATAAAAGAAATTGAATCTAGGCTTAAATTTTTGGTGGATGTTGGTTTAGACTATTTAACTTTAGATAGGGCGTCTGCGACTTTAGCTGGGGGTGAGGCGCAAAGAATTAGACTTGCCTCACAAATTGGATCAGGCTTATCTGGGGTCCTATATGTTTTAGATGAGCCTTCAATAGGTCTTCACCAAAGAGATAACCTAAGATTAATTGAGACATTAAAAAAATTAAGAAATTTGGGAAACACAGTGATAGTCAATGAGCATGACGGCGAGACCATGGAAAATGCAGATTTGCTAGTTGAGATAGGTCCTGGTGCAGGGGAACATGGGGGAAAAATAGTTGCTTTGGGTAAACCTAATGAAATAAAAAAAAATAAGCAGAGCTTGACAGGAGCTTATCTTTCAGGTAGAAAAAAGATCAATATTCGAAGCTCCAACCCCACTTTATCAACTGAGCTCCAATCCCGGATTGGAGGTTCGAATCATGAGAAGAAATTGTATATTAAAGGAGCCAGTGAGCACAATCTGAAAAGTATTGACATTAGTTTTCCCCTAGGAAAGTTTATTGCTATTACAGGAGTTTCTGGCTCAGGTAAGTCAACTTTGATTCATGATATTTTATATAAAGCTTTAGCTCAAAAATTTTATAGATCAAAAGAAAGACCAGGGAAGTTTGAAAGTTTAGAGGGAGTGGAGTTTGTTGATAAAGTTATTTTAGTTGACCAGTCTCCAATTGGCAGAACCCCAAGATCTAATCCTGCAACTTATACTGGAGCATTTACATTTATCAGGGAAATTTTTGCTACTTCACCTGAAGCTAAAGTAAAAGGGTATAGGCCTGGGAGATTTTCTTTTAATGTTAAAGGAGGAAGGTGTGAAGTGTGCCAAGGAGAGGGACAAATAAAAATAGAGATGCAATTTTTACCAGATGTTTATGTAACTTGCGAGGGATGTAGTGGAAAAAGGTACAACAAAGAAGCTTTAGATATTCATTTTAAAGATAAGGATATAGCGCAAGTTTTAGAGATGACTGTTGAAGAAGCTCTAGAGTTTTTCAAAAATATCCCTCAAATAAAAAATAAAATAGAAGTATTAAATGACGTAGGCTTAGGTTATATTCATTTAGGTCAGCCTGCACCAACTCTTTCAGGGGGTGAAGCACAAAGAATAAAACTTTCTTCAGAGCTTTCAAAAAGGCAAACCGGGAAAACAGTTTATATCTTAGATGAACCAACAACAGGGCTTCACTTTGCAGATATTGAAAGACTTCTTTCTATTTTAAGAAGACTGGTAGAGAGTGGAAACACTGTAATTATAATTGAGCACAATTTAGATGTTATTAAAAATGCAGATTGGATAATTGATTTAGGTCCAGAAGGAGGGAACGCTGGTGGAGAGGTTGTTGCAGTCGGCACCCCTTTGGAAATTGCAAAATCAAAAAAGTCTTATACAGGGACATATTTAAATAAAATCCTTTAGATTCTTGGTACAATTAGATAATTCAAAAATATGCTAAAGAAATTAGTCGCTTTTTTTGCAACATTTCTTTTATTCTTTATTTTTACGAAGGGAGTTTATGCTGCAGGTGAGTTCGCTACAAGCTACAATGTGACTTACTCGGTTAATGAGGATGGCGAAACGAAAGTTAGAGAGGATATTACTCTTAGGAATTTGACAGACCGTTTTTATGCATCTAACTTTTCTTTAAATCTTTCTGCCGGAGACATAAAGGACGTATCTGCCTTTGATTCCTCAGGTTCTCTAAAAACTACTGTAAGAAAAGAAGGAAATAAAGTAGTGATTGGTGTTGATTTTAATCAACAAGTTGTTGGGTTTGGAAAGGAGTATGATTGGACTCTGGATTTTAGCTCAGATGATTTTGCAAGCAAGCAGGGAAAAGTTTGGGAGGTTACAATCCCAAGAATTTCAGTTACAGAGCCAGAAGATCAGTACAATCTTACACTTTCAGTTCCTGTAGGGTTTGGAGATCCAACTTCAATTACTCCTGAGCCAAAAAGTTTTTCAGAATCAGGCGGAAGGTTAAATTTAAATTTCACAAAAGATCAGATTGAACACTCAGGCGTCTTGGCAAATTTTGGATCCGAACAAATTTTTAAATTTGGTCTTAAGTTCGATCTAAAAAATAACAATGTTCTTTTGGGTTTTGCTTCAGTTCCTCTACCTATGGACACAAATTATCAAGAAGTGGAAATTCAAAAAATAACTCCTTTACCTGAGGATGTGACAATTGATTTAGATGGCAATTTTCTGGCCTGGTTTAAGCTAAAGCCTGATGAGAGTTTAAATGTAAATGTGGAAGGGCTAGCTAGACTTAAAAATAGCTCAAGTATACGTGAGGCTCTGTCAACAAAAGAAGTAAAAAATTTTACACAGCCACAAAAATATTGGGAGTCAAACAATCCTTTAATAACTGCTAAATTAAAAGAAATTTTTACAGGTAAAAACCCAAAGAAATCCAAAGAAAAAGCAAATCTAATTTATAATTTTGTAGTAGATTATTTAAAATATGATTCTCAAAGGGTTAAAAGGGGTGATTTTAAAAGACTTGGAAGTCTAAATGCGCTGGCTTCCCCTAGTTCAAGCTTGTGTAGCGAGTTTACAGATTTGTTTATAACCCTTGCTCGCGCAGCAGAGATACCTGCAAGAGAGGTTGTTGGGTTTGCCTATAGCGAAGACGAAGATTTACGCCCAAGGTCTTTTGGGACACTCCTTCATGCCTGGCCAGAATATTATGATGAGGATGTGGGTTGGGTAATGGTGGATCCAACTTGGCAAAATACTTCAGGGGGGGTGGATTATTTTAACAAAATGGATTTAAATCATTTGGCACTGGCTAAAAGAGGGACCTCTTCACTGACACCTGATTCAACAAACAATGTTTCTTTTGAGTTTACTGATGAAAAGTTTGAACCCCAGCCTAAAGTAGAGCTTGAAATTGATTCAAATCAGGAAATTTTGGCAGGACTACCTGCTTCTTTGACTATTAAGGTCAAAAATAGGGGATCTGGGATTTATCCTTCACAGGAAGCCTCGCTAAGTGCTTCTAAAATATCATTTGGGAGTGAAGGTTATTTTGAAACACCTTCAATTCCTCCTTTTGGAAATTACACCAGAGAATTTAGCTTAAGGCCAGAAAGCCTTTGGGTATCTTTCCAGGATGTAATAATCTTAAGGGTAGGTAATCTTGAGACTCAAAAAATTATAGAAGTAATACCTTTTTTTAGGCTCAAAATTTTTGGGTTTGCAATTTTAGGGGTTGTGCTGATTTTGCTTTTAACGTATGTTGGAGTGTTTTTATTACACAAGAAAACTCAAAATTTAGATTTAACTAAGAATAAATGATTCCAGAATTTATTCACAGAGAAAAAATCCCTCACAAGCCAGGTATATATATTTTTAAAGGTAAATCAGGAAGTGTTTTATATGTGGGAAAAGCAATAGATCTATTCCACAGAGTCTCTTCATATTTTTCAACTTCCCACATGTCAAGTGGGAACACAAAAGTTGCTGTTTTGATAAAGCAGATTAGATCCCTTGATACTATTATTGTTGAATCTGAGCTTGAGGCTCTAATACTAGAGGCAAATTTAATAAAAAAATATTTACCTAGATTTAATGTCAGACTAGTTGATGATAAAGATTATCTTTATATTAAAGTTACAAAGGAGAAATTTCCAAGAATAATTACTGCTAGGAAAAAAGACCTGCCTGCCGGCAGGCAAGGCTTAAAAGCATTAAAGTATTTTGGCCCTTTTCCCTCTTCAACTACTGTTAAAAAGACACTAAAAGCATTAAGAAGAGTTTTCCCCTGGTGTTCAAATCCACCGAAACTAAGCTTCCAATCCCGGATTGTCAAGGTAAATCCAATCCGGGATTGGAAAGCTAATTGGAAGACAAGGTCTTGTTTTTACTATCACTTAGGGCTTTGTCCTGGGCCTTGTGCAGGAAAAATTTCACAAGAGGATTATAGAAAAATTATCAAAAGATTTATAAAACTTATGGAGGGAAAAAAAGATGAGTTGATTTCTGATTTACAAAAAGAAATGATTAGTTCATCAAATAATTTAGACTTTGAAAAGGCTGGAAATGATAAAAAAACTATTTTAGGAATTGAGTATTTAACTTCTCCCAACAGAATACAAAATTATCTAGAGAATCCTAACTACCAAGAAGATCTAACCCAAAAGGGTTTAAACGAGCTAAAAGAGGTTTTGGGTTTAGAAGAGCTTCCTTTAAGAATTGAAGGGTATGATGTTTCGAATATTCAAGGAAAGCAAGCTAGTGGGTCAATGGTTGTTCTAACTAATGGAGAAATAGATAAATCACAGTATAGAAAATTCAAAATAAGACTTTCTGGAAAACCAAATGATTACGCAATGCATAAGGAGATGATAGCAAGAAGAATAAACCACAAAGATTGGCCCTATCCTCAAATGTTTTTAATTGATGGGGGGAAAGGTCAAGTTTCTGCAGTCCTTTCTGTATTAAGACAAAAGAGTATAGACATACCAGTATTTGGTTTAGCAAAAAGGATGGAGAGGATTTATGATTTAGGTGGTAATGTAATAAAATTAAAGAAAGATAGCTTAAGTTTAAGGATGGTTCAAAAACTTAGGGATGAATCTCACAGGTTTGCTGTCAAATACCACAGGTACTTGAGAAATAAAACTTTTTTTAGCAAGAGATGAAAAAATTATTCAGAAATTATCTAATAAATTTAACTAGCCTAGTTTTGGCTACTCTAATTATTCCTGGCCTTGTTTTTAAAGGTGGAGTTAATAGTTTGCTTTATGCGGCGGGGATATTTATGGTTATAAATATGCTGGTGGTGCCACTTTTAAAAATAATGTTCCTACCTCTTAACCTGCTTACTCTTGGAGTTTTTTCTTGGGTTGTAAATGTTTTAGCCCTATACCTACTTACTAAAATTGTCCCTGAACTAAGTATAGTTCCCTTTACATTTCAAGGGGCTAATCTAGCAGGTATAATAGTACCTCCTATAAACTTAAATGTCTTAATGGTGGCAATTGTGGCCTCATTCGTGATAGGATTTACATCACATTTTTTAAGTTGGCTCATTAAATAACAATGAATAGTTTGTCTGACATATTTCAAATACTTTTTGCCTTAATTCTTGTAATTTTAATACTACTTCAAGCTAAGGGTAGCGGTTTAGGTTCAACATTTGGAGGAGACTCTGGGTTTTATGGAACAAAGCGAGGTGCTGAGAAGCTTACCTTCATAGCGACAATAATAGTAGCCTGCCTTTTTTTAATTACTTCGCTAATTAATGTAGCATTATAAATCTAAAGTATGAGTTCTCTAAAAGATTTTTTTCAACCTTTGGAAGTTTCTGCAAATCTAGTAACCCATTTTTACAAACGTTACAAAATAAGGATTTTAACAACTAGCTTATTAGTTATATTGTTTGTTGTGCTTGCAACAAAAACAGATATTTTTTTGAGTTTTTTATCCAAACCAACACTGACTGAGGGAATTGTTGGAACATATACTATGGATAGTTTACCTGTAGTAGTTACTTCATTGCTTTCAGAACCTCTTGTACGTTTAGATAAAACAGGTAGTCCCTCTGCTTCGATAGCATTATCTTGGAGTTCAAATGATAATGCCAGAATTTGGGAATTTAAGATAAAAGAAGGGTCCTGGATTGATGGATCGAAAATCTTTGCCAAAGACCTTGCGGTCTCAATGCCTGAGGCAAAAGTTAAAGTAAAAAATAATAATACCCTGGTATTTGAACTTGCGGATTCTTTTAGCCCTTTTCCTTCAATGCTCACAAAACCTGTTTTTAAAGAAAGTGCTAATTTTGGAACAGGACCATATTTTATTGACTTTGTTGAAACAGACCAAATTTTTATTAGAAAGATATCTTTAAAGACAAACAAAGAAAATTTGCCGAATGTTGTTATTAAATTTTATCCAGATGAAAAAACTGCGAAGAACGCATTAAAAATTGGAGAAGTACAAAGTCTGCTTGGATTACACAGTGTTTTAGAGTTTGAGAAAGAAGGTCCTTTTGTCTATTATAATAAACCAAACTTTAATAGGATTGTGGCTATATTTTATAACACTAAAGATCCTATTCTTTCAGATAGAAACTTTAGATTAGCTTTAAGTTTTGCAGCACCCTCAATTGATAAGGAGATGAGAGCAAAAACTTTTGTTTATCCATTATCTTGGGCCTTTAATCCTGATGTTAAAGATTTCTTGGATAATAAGGATTTAGCAAAAGAGTATCTGGATAAGGTGGAAAAAGGAAAAGATGAGAAAATAACTCTGACTGCAACTGCTAACCTTAAAGAGGTTGGTGAAAAAATCGTTAAGGAATGGAGGAATCTAGGGGTAAACGCACTCTTAAGGGTGGAGAGCGGAGTCCCTCAAAATTTCCAAGTTCTACTCATAACCCAAGAGGTCAATCCAAATATTCCCCTTGATCCGGATCAATACTCCCTGTGGCACTCAACCCAGACAATAAACAATATTTCTCAATATTCCTCAGGAAACCAATATTCTCCAAGAGTTGATAAAGACCTAGAGGATGGAAGAAAGTTAATAGATTATGAAATAAGGAAAGAAAGATATTTTGATTTGCAAAAAGTACTACTTGATGATGCTCCAGCGACGCCACTTTATTTTCCAAAATATAATGTAGTAGCTTTAAAAAAAATATTGCCACATTTACAAAAAGTAACTGATTTGCAATTTGAGGACATGCATCTTAATTTTTAAAATGTGAATAATGTGAATCCGCTAGTACCTTAAACAGACTAAGA
>CAYWKL010000035.1:0-9028 GCA_964459095.1 uncultured Gammaproteobacteria bacterium | reverse complement strand
AAATATAGGATTAAAAGTTAATGTGACTGCTAAGAATGCTAAAAATAAATCCTGCTTCTTCATTTTATAATATCTATATGCAAAATAACCTGCTGAAATGCTTATAAATATTCTAAGCAATATATAATAGAAGTAAGGTAAGGGGAGAATTGCTAAAAGCAAAATAGCAATTGATATTTTATAAAGATAACTCAGTTTCATTCATTATTTAAATTCTAATTTTTATCTATATGGAACTTTTATAGAGAAACTTTCTTTTTAAACCCCTCAGTGCTTTTTTCTTGGATTCTTCCTTGCTTATTGAGTTATTTAAATATCCTTTAATTAATCCTGGTAAATCACCGAGGTTTGTCTTCTCCGTCAATTCATAACCAACTACTCCAAGTTTGAAAGCCTTCGAAATAGCCTTCTGATCCTCTATATTAGTAAGCATAACTATTTTACCTTGTTTTTTCCGGGTTTTCTTAAATTTCTTTAAGATTTCATCCCCAAACATTTTAGGCAGAACAGTATCTAAAAAAATTAGGTCATATTTTTTATGCAATATTTTATCTAAACCACCTTCACCATTAACTGCGAAATCTAGTTTGTATCCTTCTTTTTTTAGAACATCGGCATACATTTTTCGCAAAAATGGTTCATCTTCTATAAAAAGTATCTTTTTTTTAGATTTATCCATTTTTCATATTTTTAACGCTTGGTCAGGATTAACCTCTTATATCACATATTTAAGCTCCTAGACTTAAAACCAATATAACTAAAAAACTTTTTATTCTCACATAAAAATCCTACCACATTTCCCCAAATCTTTACAAAATTTTTACAAAAAATCCTTAAAATCCTTAGGTGTCAAGCTATTTCACCTGGAAGGTGAAACAAGATCGCTACCCGACTTGTCAATACACTTCCAACCCCGAGTTGTCAAGCTAATACATATCCAAGCGAATGATTTATTTTTCATTTAGAACTTTTTTTAATAGTTTAAGGGCTTCTTTTTTTGCATCCTCAGAGCTCATCCCTTGAGATTTAGCAGCTGCCTCAAAAGTTTTATTTGTTATGGATTTTCCATTTGGGTCCACTCCAGCACTACCTTGTCCCATATCATCATCTGGAAGCCCACATCCACAGTTATAACACATATAAAAAAAGTATATACTAAAATAAAGTGAAATTAAATATTCATGAAGATTATTTAAGAAGTCTGCTTTTTGGCCTTCAGGATGGCCTTGTTTCAACCACAGGTGTGGTTGTTGGAATAAGCACAGGAGTACATGATAAAGCTATTGTTATTTTAGCAAGTTTTGTGGCAATAACTGTTGAGGCCTCATCCATGGCAGCAGGGCAATATTCTAGCGAAAAAGCAGTCCATCAAATAGATAAAACAGGAAAACATACAGATAATTTAATCTTGGGAAGCTTAATTATGTTTTTAAGCTATTTGCTGGCAGGCTTTGTCCCAATAATTCCTATACTTTTTCTTGGCCCACCAAAATCTATACCTTACAGTATTACTTTTGCATTTATTGGTCTTTTTGCAATGGGTTTTATTAAAGGTAAAATAGTTGCTCACAAACCTTTAAGATCAGCACTGGAGATATTAATTATTGGAGGAGTTGCAACTGCCATCGGTCTCTTGGTTGGGTATCTACTTCGAGTTTCAAATGTTTCATAAAGAATAATTTCTTCAACTTCACTTTTAGATTTACACTCCATTAACTTAGCTCTTAAATCTGCTGCTCCTTCAAATCCACTACAATAAACTTTAAAAAACTTTTTCATAATTGCAAAATTTTTTGAGCCTCCCCAAATTTTATTAAAAAGTTTTGTATGAGCTAATAAAATTTTCAATTTTTCATTAACTGGCGAACTTTCAAAATCCTTTCCGGAAAAAATCCAGGGATTTTTAAATATTCCCCTCCCTATCATGAAACCATCAATGCTGTATTTCTCAGCCAATTTTTTTCCTTCATATAAAAAGCTAATGTCTCCATTGCCGATTATGCAAACATCTTTATTCAACTTAATCTTTAAGTCTACAATCTCTTCCAAAAATTCCCATTTTGCTTTGGCTAGCGATAAATCTTTCACTGTTCTTAAGTGAATCGTTAAAGCCGATATTTTAAACCCAAATAAAAACTCAAACCATGATTTATCAAAGTTTTCTTTTCCAAGTCTTGTTTTAATACTTACAGGAAGGCCCCTGCCACCTTCTAAAGTTGCACTAATTATTTCTTTAGCTAAAATTCTATCCTCAATTAATGCAGAACAGGCGCCATTTTTTCTAACTGCTCTTTCAGGGCAGCCCATATTTAAATCAATCCCATCAAATCCTAACTTTTTAACTAATTTGGAAGCTTTGTAAAAATTGTCTGGATTAGTTCCCCAAAGTTGCGCCACAATTGGTTTTTGTTTTTTTGAAAACTTTAATCTTTTTATTTGAGTTTCTCTGCCCTTTGAATTTAGCGCTTCTACATTTGTAAACTCTGTAAAAAATACATCAGGTCTTCCTAATTTAAAAATTATTTCTCTAAACACTACATCACTTACTCCGTCCATCGGCGCAAGTACTGAAAATGATTTATTTAACCTTTGCCAAAAATTTCTCATAGAAGATTAGAAAAAATATGAATATAAAAGTAGGTTTGTTATTTGACTAGGGGGCTCCCCATAAATATAAACTTTTGGGTCCGCTGCATATTTTCCTGATCCATTCTCTGAAAGCATATAAATTCTCCCGTTAATTGGATCAATGACAACAATTCTTACTGTCCCTTCGCATTTAAAATCCTTATTCTGGGTACATCCATTAAGCACTACAAATTTTTTTCCTTCAGGCAAGATCGCAACCATGTTTTCACTACCTGTAGTCATAGATAAACTATTAATGTCTCCATCCATTTTTTTTAAAGCTTCCAAAATTTGTGGATTTTTTTTCAAAGCATCTTTTGCAGTTACACCAAAATTATCTAATAAACTATTATTACTTGTTAGATTAAAATCAGAGAGTTTGTTTTTTTGGTTTTTCTCAAGTTTAATTTCTCGAATTTTATTTGATCCTTCAGTTTCTGCAAACTCAAAATTACATGAATTATTCTGCAAAAAATTTCTACCTATGAAAAAAACCACAAAAATGCTAGTAAAAAAACCCACGAATAAAAGGAATTTTCGCATAAATACTTTAAACTACTCCACAACCAAAGTTCCCATCATCCCCGCTGCCCTATGTCCAGGAACACCACAGTAAAATTCATAAGTTCCTTTCCTTTCGGCAACAAACTCAACAGTTTCTTCCTCTCCTGTATCTAAAACAGATGTTGCAACATCAAACTCATCAATCCTAAAATCATGCTTATCTCCAACAACTTTAAAAGTTATTCTTACTTTGTCATCTTTTTGAACTTTAATCTGGTTTGGGGTAAATCTTAAGTTTGCATTGCCTTCTACTGTAAATTCCTTAACCTCACCCTCCATGGAAGCGGATTCAGTCGTGTCGTCAGGCGTAGCGCTAACAGGTGTTGGGGTCGGTTCCTCAACAACCTGCTGTGAAAGAAAATACCACGCACCTCCTGCTATAAGAATTAAGGCTAAAGCTCCTATGATAATTATATTTTTATTCACCTTCTCACCTCCAGATAAAAAAGATTTTAACAAAATTGACAGCCTTTTTAAAGGGCTGTCAATTAAAAAATATTAAATAATTCCAATCCTATTTCCTACCACAAACCTTACAATCATTCATGTGGGTTGCAGCAATGTACACACCTGAGACACCAACAAGGATATAAACTATGTTAACCAGTCCTGTGGACCCAAGAAGCATCTCAACTACATTAAGATTCATAAGACCAACAAGACCCCAGTTTAGCGCTCCCACTATTATCAGTGTAAAAGCAGCCATATGCAAAGCTTTCATATTCCTCACCTCCTTTACCTATACTTTTAGAGTAAGCAAAAAATTGCTCTTAGTCAAGGATATATAATTAGATCATGCGCTTTAAAGATAGAGCTGAAGCTGGAAGAATGCTTTCAGAAAAGCTTATCCCGTTTAAAGGTAGCGAAACTGTGGTTTTTGCTCTGCCAAGGGGTGGAGTAATAGTTGGTAGAGAAATTGCAAAAGCTCTTAAAGTTCCCCTTGAGCTTATTATCACCAGAAAAATTGGCCATCCAAATCAGCCTGAGTTTGCAATAGCAGCCATATCAGAAGGAGGCAAAATGGTTGGAGATCCTTTTAGAATGCCTGAGGTTGACCCGAGTTGGTTAGAAGCAAATATAAGAAAGGAGCTTGAGGAGGCTAAAAGACGAAGACAAGCTTACAAACCGAAAGAGAAAATTTCCCCTAAAGACAAA
Source organism: uncultured Gammaproteobacteria bacterium (assembly GCA_964459095.1). GTDB lineage: Bacteria > Patescibacteriota > Microgenomatia > Daviesbacterales > UBA10151 > CAYWKL01. The sequence goes on along the minus strand of CAYWKL010000035.1, from coordinate 4,681 downwards.
ACAGCAATAATTGTTGATGATGGGGCAGCCACTGGTCTTACTATAATGGCAGCTATCAAAGAGTTAAGCTCAAAAAAGCCTAAAAAAATTATTTTAGCCTTACCTGTTGCTCCTTTAGATGTCTTAGAGAAATTAAAGAAAAAAGTTGATGAAGTTGTTTGCATAAACTGCGAAAAAGATTTTTTAGGGGCTGTAGGAACTTATTATGAAAAATTCCCTCAAGTTGAAGATACGGAAGTTAAGAAAATCCTGGAAAAAAATTAATCTATCTCGTAGCTTAGGGTAACTATCACTGTTACTTCATTAAGGCCTGGTTGTATGTCGCTGCCCCCACCTCCAATCCCGACAGTGTCCTGTTGAACCATTTCAAAAGGTCTGATTGGGCTCTGGTTACCTTCCGAATAATTTATTAACCTTCCAAATTTAAATCCTGCGGCATTTGCAGCTTGCTCTGCTTGTGCTTTAGCATTCTTAACAGCCTCTTTTCTAGCCTCTCCTTCTGCTTTTTTGGAATTTTTCGATTCAAAAACAATTCCGCCTACCTGGTTCGCACCATTTGCTGTGGCAATGTCTACAACACTGTTAACTTTAGTTAAATCTTTTATATTTATTGTTAAGTTAGTATTTGCAGAATAATTGGTAATTCTCTGAACAGGAGTACTGTAATCATAATTTGGATTCACATTATAATTTTGAGTTTTTATATCACTTTGAGGAATTCCTAATTGTTTAACAGCGGCAATCACCTGATTGATTTTTTCATTTAAATCATTTTGAGCAATAGCTGCGCTAGAACCAGTGGTACTTACTCCCAAGGTCACAGTAGCAGAATCTGGTTCAATTTTGGCACTCCCTTCTCCTGTTACACTGAATGTATTCATTTTAGTAGTAACTACACTATCTATATTAAAAGGAATTGGCCCGGCTAATTTTGTATATATAAAAAGACTTAAAAAGAAAAAGAGTATTGTTACTCCCGTATAAAAAAATTTTTGTAAATAAATCATTGTTTAATCACACGTGAACTATTTTGAACCTCTTTAACCCATTTGCTGAAATTTTCTTGGATTTTTTGTAAAATTAATTCTTCTTTTATCTTTTCTTTTTCAGTATCTGTAAGTGCTGGGGAATCTGAAGTCTGACCAAAAAGCTTTTGCTGGTCTTCAATATATTTGTCTAACTCATTTTCGCTTATATTAATATTTGATCCGAATAATTTTCTAATTAGGATTCTTGTCTGCAATTGTTTCTTAAAATCATCCTCACTCATATTTACTTGTGCAAGCTGCATTTTCATGCTTTCAGTTCCAATTTGCTGCTTAACACTATTAAATTCTTTATTAATTTCATTTTGATTTGCCCCAACCCCTTTTTTTTGAGCTTCTGAATAAACCAACCTTTCAACAATCATTTGGTCCTTTATTTCTTTTCCAGCACCACTATTTTCTAGTTTTTTGTAATATTCAAATCTTGTAATAGGTTTACCGTCAACCCAGGCAACAATAGCCCATTTTGATAGTCCATATCCTAAAATCAAAATTCCTAGAATTAAAAGAACAAAAATTGATACCTTTTTGTAATTTCTTTTAAGGCTTGCTCTTACAACTTGTTCTTTGATTTCTTGATTTTTCTTGGGAGTTTTTCTTTTTACAGGCATAATCTAGAAAATTATACATTTTTAATTTTAAATTGTACAATCACAAATTTTTGTATTTTTCAAATAGTCTTTCTAAACTAACAATAAATGCTGCGTTTCTAAGGTTAGTGTTTTTTTGTTTATGTAGCGCCCAAACTTGATCAAAAGCTTTATCCATTCTTTTTTTTAATTCCTTGTTTACCTTATCCAAACCCCAAACTTCATTTCCCATATTTTGCAACCACTCAAAATATGAAACTGTAACTCCTCCTGAATTTGCTAAAACATCGGGAACAACAATGATATTTTTTTTGATTAATATTTCATCGGCTTCCGGGGTAGTGGGACCATTTGCCATTTCCAAAACTATTTTTGCTTTTATCTTTGGTGCATTATAAACTGTTAAAACTCCCTCAAGTGCAGCAGGAATTAAAATATCTACTTCAAGTTCTAAAAGCTCCTCATTAGAGATAACTCCTTCTCTGTTTTTTGCCAAATCACAAACAGAACCAATACAAAAACACCCTGCTAAGTATCCTTTTTCCTGTCTGCATTTTTTTACTAAGTCAATATTAAACCCACTGTTATCTGGATCATATATTCCACCTTTAACGTCTGAAAGTGCAACAATATTGTATCCCCCATCCTTATACAAAACTTCTGCAATACTAGACCCAACGTTTCCAAATCCCTGAATTGCAACTGTTAGAGGTTTTTTCAAACCTAATTTTTCAATCAATTTTTCTAAGACAAAATATCCACCCAAACCTGTTGCTTTTTCTCTTCCTTCTGACCCTCCGTTTTTAATACTCTTTCCTGTCACCACTGCTTTTAATTGTCTGTCATCTAAATCAGTTTTGATTTTTGAGTTTTGATTTTTGAGTTCCCTTACGTATTCGTCACAGAACCAATCCATAATTTTGGAATTTGTATTAACATCAGGAGCAGGAACATCTGTCAGTGGCCCTATGTTTAAAGAAAGCTCTCTTGAAAAAGCCCTAGTTAAATTTTCCAACTCTTTTTCAGATAAAGTTTTGGGGTCAATTTCAATTCCTCCTTTTCCTCCGCCAAAAGGGACATCAACTAAAGCATTTTTTATCATCATCCAAAAAGCTAAAGCCTTGACTTCATCTAAATCTACTTTTTCGTGATACCGCAGGCCCCCTTTGTATGGTCCTAAAAGATTGTTGTACTGGACCCTGTAACCTTTAACCATTGTCAGATCACCTGAATCTAACGCTAAAGGAATAGAAACTTCTATTGTTCGCTCTGGAGTTGAAAGATAGTCAAAAAAGGAGTCTTCAAAATCAGTAAATTTAAAGGCTTTTTTAAGTTGATAAAGTGCGCTCTCAAACGGAGTAGTTTTGGCCATCTAAGTAGATTAAGTATTTAAAATTGTCTCAAAGTTTTTTGTATTTTTAAAGGGACCAATAATTTGAAGATTAAATTTAATTTTAGAAAAAAATTCTTTAGCTACTTTTTGAATATCTTCCTTTGTGACTGCATCAATTTTTTTGAGATACTCCTCAAAAGTTTCAAGTTCCTGATCTAAAATAAATTTTACACCAAAATATTCTGCTAAAAAATTTGTTGATTCGCTCCTTAGCGCTAATCTTCCTCTTTCCATTTCTTTTGCTTTTTTTAGCTCCTTATCAGTCACTTTTTCTCCAACTGTTCGCAGTAATTCAGTTTTTATGACTTCTAACCCCTCTTCAATCTTTTCCAGCTTAAGTCCAGAGTAAACTATAAAAGCTCCTGTGTCTTTATAGCTTGAATGTCCTGCACTTACATGGTATGCCAGCCCCCTTCTTTCTCTAACCTGGATAAAAAGTCTTGATGACATTCCCTCCCCTAAAATTATTCCCAAAACTCTTGCGGCAAATCTTTTTTTGTCATATCTGTCAAATCCTTCTACCCCTAAAATCAAATTTGCCTGGTCTGTTTTTTTGTAATAAACATTTATTTTAGGTTTTGTTTGTTTAACTTTTTTAAAAGGAATAAAACTTTTACTTGAATGTTCCGGTAAATTTAAGAAATATTTTTCAGCAATTTCTTCAATATTTTTTGGTAAGTTCCCTACATAAACTAAAGCCATAGATTTAGGACAGTAGAGAGACTCCATATATTCAACAAAATCATTCCTTTTTAAACTGTTGACAATTTTTTCTTCCCCACCTGTATCCCAACCCAAGGGTTGATTTCCAAACTGCAGTCTTTCATAAAGATCAAAAATATACCTTGCAGGATTATCCCTATACATTCTTAACTCCTCAACAATTACTCCTTTCTCTCTTTCAATTTCCTCTTCAGGAAATAAGGGTTCCTTAATCATTGAAGAAATAATGTCGGAGGCAAGCTCAATGTGTTTAGCAGCGGATTTTATCCAATAAAAAGTTACCTCCTTATCGGTTGCAGCATTATTAACAGCTCCAATTCCATCAACTAAATTTGCAATAATTTCTGTTGTTGGGAATTTTCTTGATCCTTTAAAAAACATGTGCTCTAAAAAATGAGATATTCCATTTATTTTTTTTGTTTCATAACGGGACCCTGCAGCAACTGCAATTAAAGTTGTAACAGAATCCAGATGAGGCATATCAATAGTAATTAAAGTTAAGCCATTTTTTAATAATTTAGTTTGATACATAAGAAGTTAGTCTAACAAAGCCTTAAAAGAAAAACAATTAATTAATTCGAAACTAATTAGTTCTTTCCAGTGTCATTCCCGCGCAGGCGGGAATCTATTAGATAATTAACTCATGGATCCTCGTGTCGAGCACGAGGATGACATAGGACTGGGAAATACTGAATAGTTGCAAAGTTCTTTATTTGAAAACAAATATCCAAAATAAAATCGCTAATACGATTCTATAAATTCCAAAAATCACGAAATTATGATTTTGAATATACTTTAAAAACCATTTAACAACAACCAGTGCAACAATAAAAGAAGTTAGGAGACCAACGCCAAGCAACAGTATTTCATTTGAAGAAAAATTAAAATTGCTTTTTACTAAATCTAATCCTGTTGCTGCAAACATAGTA
>CAYWKL010000034.1:0-9132 GCA_964459095.1 uncultured Gammaproteobacteria bacterium | reverse complement strand
TCACCAAAATATTTATAAGCTTGAGAAATATTTTTTGCTGGTTTTTTGCCAGATGGATTTACACTAGTTGAAATAATAGGTCCTGATTTTGAAATAATTTCTGAAAGTAGTTTGTTTTTTGGCATACGAAAAGCTAAGGAATCAGTAAAAACTACACTCACTTTTCCCGGCCAAATTTTTTTAAGAAAAGCTTTTATATGGCCAGTAATATGTACTCTTAAATTTTCAATATCCTCTAATTTATTTATTAAAATAATAAAGGATTTTTTGCTACTTCTTCCTTTTAATTTGTAAACTTTTTTTACAGCTTGGGGTAAAAAAATGCTTGCATGAAGACCATAAATCGTATCTGTAGGCAAAACAATAGCCCCGCCTTGTTTTAAAACATCAATAATTTTTTCCTTATCTTTTGTTTTTAATTTTTTATATTTAATAATCATTTAGTAAATTAAAAATTCCTTAAAATTTTTTATTCTTCCCTCTTTAATTTTAATATCCTCAATTTTTGCAAATTTTGGTCCAACTTTGCACCAATCAATAAATTCTTCCAAAGAGTTTTCATCCCCTTCTATTTCAATATATACACTTCCATCAGCCTCGTTTCTTGCGAGTCCTTTTAGGTTTAAATTGTCAGCTACTTCTTTGGCACTTGCTCTAAAAAACACACCTTGGACTAACCCAGATACTTTTAAATTAACATGTCGCATAGAATTTGTTAGAGTTTTTATAGGGCGATAAAATTATCTATTGTCTCCACTACCGGAAAGCTTATCTCGCCTTTTGCGGGAGTAGAGTTTATTAATATTATTTTTGGCGATACTCTCTAAAGATAGCTTAAGTTCTGTTGCAAGTTGAGAGACATACCATAAAACATCACCAAGTTCTTTAGCCAGTTCATCTTTTGTTTGTGTATCAACTTTGCCATTTTTATCCCTGATTACTTTTTTTATTTTTTCAGCAACTTCCCCTGATTCACCGCTTAAGCCTAAAGTTGGATATATAAAATTTTTATTTTTTTTTGGATAAAAAGCAGTTTTTCTTGATAATTTTTGATAATCCTTAAAAGTCATCGATAAAGAATAAACTATTGTCTTCTAAAATAAAAGTTATGAAGTTTAGAGCGTTTTTGCTTTACTTGAAAATTATTGCACTGGGTAAGCTTCTTCCAGGACCAAATTTATATCCTCCGTACCAAAGCGCACTTGAACCGCCCCCATCTAAATTTAGAGCATGAGTAGCTCCCAAAGCTTTAAAAAGATAAGCAAAATCCATCATATCGGCGTTATGTGCAATAACTAAGAATTTTTTATTTCCACTGAAACCAATCCCTCCTTTTGTTCCTTTTGCACTTTGTTTTTCAGAAAAACCATAATTTTGAGCTATAATATTGCCATTTTCTAAAAGACCTGGAAAATTAACAATTCCTGCATTTAAACCACCATTAAAACTATTTGCATTAACAAGCATATGAATTCCCCCGCCGTCTTGATAAACAATAGACCTTCCGTCCCAGAAAAGCTTATCCTCATTAATCCACTTGCTTGACCTTGTGTTATAAACAGGGAAATCAGAAGAATTTTTTTTGCCTGAACAATCTGGATATTCAGCTGGACAAAAATAACTTCCGTTAATCCCTGCAAAACCGCCATTACTGGAGACAAAATCCCCTAATGACTTTGTAGGGCAGTCATTTTCACAATTTGAATCACTTGCAGTATCAGTAACCATTGTCCCACCGTTTACCACAACAACATCAGCGCTAAAAGTACCTCGCTCAGTCGGGATACTCATCCTTGCATGACCTGAATCTGGTGGGGTAGCTGAGCCAGTTTGAGGTTGGGGAGTGGGAGTAAGCGAGGGAATTGCAGATTGTGGTTGTGGAGCTAAAGTGGGAGCTATTGTTGCAGTAGGAGTAGGTGTTAAAGTAGGGGAGGGAGCAAAAGTAGCAGCAGGAATAGGAATATTTTTGAATTTTGGCAAGACCATTAAACTTAAAGCAGTTGTCGAAAAAGCTATTAGTACAATAATAGCAATAGATATAAATCCATTTGAGTTAAGGCAGAATTTAATCACTATTTTTCCACAAGATTTTTAGGAGAACCTTCAGTAAATGAGAGAATATTTAAGACTGTTTCCTTCATAATAGTTTCTTCTGCTTCTTTAGTATAAAAAGCCATATGTGGGGTTATTAATACATTTTCAAGTTTTGTTAGAGGGTTTTCTAACATACTTTTGCCTCTAACTCTAAAATCCATTTCATCCTCTATAACATCTAATGCGACACCAGCAAGATGTCCTTTAATTAGCCCGTCATATAGGGCTTTTGTCTCTATTACAGATCCTCTTGAGGTATTAATCAGGAAGCTACCTTTTTGCAGAGAAAAAATATTGTTTGAGTTAATTAAATGATATGTCTCATCAGTTGCTGGAACATGTAGGGTAAGTATATTAGATTGTTTAAAAAGAAATTCTAAATCAGCATATTCAAATCCTAATTTTTGACTTTCTGAATAATTTGGGAATTTATCATTTGCTAAAACTTTCATACCAAATCCTTTTGCAATTTTTATAACATTCATACCTATTTTTCCTGTTCCCACAACACCTAAAGTTTTATTATAAAGGTCAGTTCCTTTTAAATTTTCAAAATTAAATAATCCTTCTTCTTTAATCCTCTTAACACTTTGTGGAATTTTTCTTAAAAGAGAAATTAGCAGTCCAAAAGTAAACTCAGCAACAGTTTTAGATCCATAACCAGGGACATTGGAAACCAAAATATTTTTTTGCCTCGCATAATTTATATCAACATTATCAGTGCCAGTTGAACGCACAGCTACAAACTTTAAATTTGGAAAAAGAGCAATAATATTTTTAGATAAAGTACACTCAACAAAAATACTTATAATGTCAAAATCTTTCCTTTTTGGAGGATTCCCATTATTAAATATCTCATCGATAAAGTCTATAGAATGTCCTGGAAGGCTCTTTGTATAAAAATCTTTTTTCTCCTGCTCTTTAACCCCAAAAAACCCAATATTCATTTGAACTCTAATATATCAGAAACTTCAGTTGCAAAAAAGCTCTAAAAAAACTAGCATTCAGCATTGATAATGAATGAAAGAATGAATCCGCTTTTAGAAATGGATAAAATAATAGAAGGATTCCAGGATAGAGTACCCACAGATATGGTAAGGTTGAGGCTTAGAAGATTACAAGAATCTCTCGCAGAAGGTTGCGAAAGTGACTGGAGGAATTTTGCGGTTGATTTATTAGGTGGGAGAAGAAAAAGGTTAAATGATAATCTATTAAACGAATTTTTCAAAAATTTCGGCGTTAAGGCAAGGGTTCAAAGTATTAGATATAGAAAAACTTGTATAGAAGGAGAAGGAAGGGATATGTTGAGGGTGAAAGGGATTGAAACAAGTTTAGCAGGGGTTACACTAGAACTATGGCAGCACTTCCATTCTCGCACAAACCATCATCCTTGGGTTAGGGTAACAGCAATTTTGGATGAACATGCAAAAGCTGCCTCAATTTCTCCAACTCTATCACCTTTATCTATTTCACCTATAAATGAATTAAAAACTTAAGATACTTGACATTCATACTAGCATACTAGTATAATATACCAAGAATGTCTGAAATAAAGCATTTGGAAGAGTTGGCAGAAATTCTTTTGAAAGTTAGAAATAAAGCACAAATGTATAATTTATTGCTTGGACTTTTTACTAAAAAGGAATTAAAAGAGCTTCCAAATAGAATAAAAATAGTAAAATTGCTTAAAAAAGGCATTCCACACCAGGAGATCTCTGAAAGATTAAAAGTTGGAATAGCAACAGTAACCAGAGGTTCAAAAGAGATTCAACTAGGAAGGTTTAAGTATATTTAAATGCGTTGAAGGAATTGATTGGGATTCCTGAGGGACGTACCAGATGGTACATCCCAAGCAGATTGGGCTAGAGAAATCGTGTTCAATACAGAGGCAAAACTGTTAAAGATAGCAGCTTGTGTTGGGAAACTAAAGCAAGTGGAGAATTAGTATAAATACAAGGTGGCACCGCCATAAATGGCCCTTGTTTGTTCATTATGTCATCCTGAATTTATTTCAGGATCTAGTGGTCAGACAAGGGTTTTTTTATTTTAAAAGCTCTAGAAATTAATTGATACAAAATAAAGCTATAGCTTTGCTTTGTATCAATAAAGTAGGTGATAAATATGAATGAAAGAGAACCAAAAAGAAGTCAGTTTACCAGGTCAGATGGTTTAACAATTGCTGCATTTGTAGGAGGGATGATTTTAGCAGTATTAGGAGGGAAGGAGTTAGGTCGTTTAGAAAGGGAAAATCTGGATAATTTGTGTGGAGGACCAGCAAGACAAGATTGTGTTACCAGACAAAGTTTTGCTTGTAGAGGTTCAGGACCATGGGGAGTAGGAGGAATGTGTGGATACATTATTAGTTTAGAAACTAAAACACCCACACCAATTTTAGCAGTTACACCTACGCCAACAAATGTAGGAAGTAAATAAATATTGGGTGGTTAGATTAAATGTACAGCCACTCGAAGTAGTCCTATAGTTGACAAGCAAACAATTTGTGATATACTAATCAATACAACTTAATATTTAAAAAAGTTATGAATATAAATAACAGCAACAATTATTGGTTTCATTTTTACCCTCTCTTAAAGGAGGCTGTTGCTGTAATGTTTAAGTAAGCGTCACAGTAATTACGAGGAAAACCTTGTTACAGACCTCCTGAAATGGAGGTTTTTTTGTGGCAAAAAAAGTAACATATGACTGAATTTGATTTTAAAAAAACAGATATAGGAATTGAGACTACCCTCCTTAGTGGGGGGAGAGGTCCACAAAGGTTAGTTGCTTCTGTGCAGAAATTAGCTGAGTTAAGAGAATATGCAGAAAGCAGCATGTATGCTACTGGATCTTTAGAAGCTGAGGAGGTTATAACTGCTAATGCCCCAGTGTTAGCCCTTATTACTAAGGGATCTCTTAAAAACGCTAGAAGTGGTAGAGTATTTAGAAGTACAGATCTTAAGGCATGCGTCACTTCACTGCCACCTGAACAGATCAATCAGACTCAAGACCAAATTGATGTACTTTTGACTACAGTAGCTTCTATTGGCAGTCTTGGATCTGCAAAGCGATTAGAACCATACTTACCCGTTGTACTTCCTAAAACTCAAGCTGGGTTTAAAGCTTTAAAATTGATCGCTGAACGGTTTACTGAATCAGTACCTGTCCCGGAGAAGGATAAAGTAGGAGATATTCCTGCAGTATTAAGAGCATTAGCAAGACTTGACGATCAATTAAGGACTGCAGGTTTAAATAATACAGCAGTCATTGATGCTTTAAGTGTACCTGCGAGACAACAAGCCCAAGTTAGAGTGGAAAAATCAAAAATAGATGGCTCGGAACAAGTTTCTCAAATTAGAGCAGAAATAGCTCAACAAAGGATCTCTGCGTTGAAAAGAGAACTTGTTGATGTACCTGACACTCATGGATATTCAAGATATGAGGTTATAGCGAATGAAATAATTGAAAGGGATGGTCTATTTGCTCAGGTTGATTCTGCCCGAGAAAAAGCAGAAGCCCGATTAAAAAGAGAGCGAGAAGCAGTTTTAAGTACACTTGCTAAAAGAAGAGCGATTGGTACCGTAGTGTCTTTAATTGATCAAGAGCCCCTTTTATGCCAAGCACTGGCTCGAAGATCACGCCTTAATCCCGAGGATCTACTTGCGGCAGGCCAAAGTGTAAAAAAGCTGGTTGCCAACAACGCTCTAAACGCTAAGAAAGTTGTTGTATCCGTTGAAGATAGAAGGGTTTTTAACGGACAAACAGTGATTGCAGAAGAACGATCAAAACTGACACAGGCTTTGTCTGATCCACTATCTTTTATTGCCAGACTAACTGACGAGGAATTGTTAGTTATTCGTTGCGGTATCTCAAAAATTTCAGATGAGCGTTCTATATATGAACTAGCCGGTGATAAGTTAAGAAAACAGCTAGAGGATGAAGTTACTGATAATGAGATAATTAATGCCCTTACAAGAGTGCTTTTAAATGAGATGCTCTCTCAAAGAGCAGCCCATGCTATTGATGCTGCAATAATTCAGCTAGGTATAGATAGAGATTCTCTACTTAAAGATCCAAGCGTGATCGATCAGCTAAGGGATGGGATAATCGCTCGTGGGTTAGAGTTACTGACTGCCACCCCCAAGGAGGACGCAAATATAGAAAAAGCGCTGACCATAACAGATTCCGAGAGGAGAAGACAAAGGGAAGTTTCCCTCGCTTTATTTAGAGCACAGCAATCAGCTGCGACTAGGCCTTCAGCTTCAGAAGCTAGATCACTTTTGGATCAAAGTATTGAAGCTTCGGAAACAGCTGCTTTGGGTACCGTGGTGTTGAAAGAAGATATAAAATCTTCTTTAGGTCCATTTCAGATTTATCCCGAATATAAGATTGCATATCCAGCGGTGGTTAAACAGGTTTTAGAAAATTTGTATTCAGAATATAACCAAGCCTTCCGTCGCTTGGTTGCAGCAAATACAGAGTCAAGCACAGATTATCAATATTGTATGGCACCTGATGGAACGCCCATAAGTTACTTCGTTCAAATTGATATGGTTGGATTACCAGCAGGGTTTTTAGCGCAAACACCAGACTTAAGCCAAGAAGATGTAAGGGAAGTTTTAAGAGGACGGATTTTTGAAATAGAAAATTCTATAGCGATGTACTCTCTTTTAGAAAACCTTTTTTCAGATGGGATTGGAGGTACTCTTTTTAAGAGACAATTCCTTACAGCCTTAGATGATATCAGGCAAAAATATGGACGACCTATTGCCTTATTAGCTGTTACTGACCAAAAATACCAGGCAATGAGAAAAAGTGAATTTGGCAAAATGGATGGCGAGCCATTAACTGATGATGAGGTTAAGGAGATCTCAGGATTTGATAAGTTCTTCTCTCCAGAGGAGTTCAAAAAACACATAGAGGAAAATGGTGGTCAATCTGACTATCTTCTATATGTTCGCTCTTCAGATCCTGTGGCTAAAATGAAGAGACCTGAGTTAATAGTTGATGAACCACTATTGGGAGATGAGAGCTTAAGAAGAATAATTAAAGCCAATGCTCTTACTTTTAGTATCGATAATCCCAGCTTGTCACTTGGAGATAGTAGGCGGATAAATGATACTAAGGAATATCTTGGAGAGATGGGGATGGCTTTTGCGATTTATTATGGCGAAGATCTTACATCTCCGGATTTTTATTCCTATTTGAGATCACAAGGGATAGATCCTTTAAAAATGGAATCTGGAGAGGTGATGATACGTGCCAAACCTATGAAAGGGACTTATGGGGGATACGGTCATATTCGCGGAACCTTGGTTGATGCAAAGTTTAGACGGGAATTAAGAGATGCTCTGTTAAAAAGAGGCTCATACGTTGTCCAGCCTGAATTGCAAAATCCTACGGTTAAAAATGAGGATGATGGAAGCATCTATATGTATATTGATAGAGTATTTTTTTCCTGCGATGGTCAAAATTATCATTTTATGGGTGGTGAAAGGACATTAATGCCTATTGATTCCAGCGAAGCCCAAAAAAATATGGTTCACGGAAATAGTTCCTCAGTTTATGCTGAGATTATATAAAATGAACTAAAGTTCTGATTTATGAAACAATAAAACTATGCTAGATAAAATTTTAAATTTAACAAAAGAGTTTATTTCTATAAAATCACACTCAAAAAATGTGGATGAATTGGACAAAATATTAAAAATTGCTTTGTTAAACTTGAAAGGTTATAAGATTGAGCAATTTGAAAATAAAGGTGTTAAAAGTGCCTTAATTTACAATTCTCAAAAAAGGCCCTCAAGATTTAGGATTATACTAAATGGACACTTAGATGTTATTCCTGGGAAAGAATATCAATATTTGCCAAAAATCATAGGTGATCGACTCTATGGAGTTGGGTCCATGGATATGAAGGCTAGTGTTGCTTGTCTTATCATTATCTTCAAAGAAGTAGCAAATAAAGTTGAGTATCCTCTTGCCCTGCAACTGGTTACAGATGAAGAAATAGGAGGCTTTAACGGTACAAAATATCAAATAGAAAATGGTGTAAAAGCAGATTTTGTGATTGCTGGCGAGAGCACTGGTTTACAGATTGCAAACAGGGCAAAGGGAGTTTTGCAGATAAAAATTTCTAACAAGGGCAAAACCGCGCACGGAGCCTACCCTTGGAGAGGGAAAAACGCAATCTGGGAAATGAATAAGTTTCTTAATCTTCTGGAGGAAAAATATCATATTCCTGGTCATGAAGAGTGGAAAACAACCATAAATCTAAGCAAGATCAAAACAAGCAATCAGTCTTTTAATAAGATTCCTGATGATTGTGAGATTTGGTTGGACATTCGTTATATTCCAGAAAAAGTAGACATTATTGTTGAAAGTATAAAAGATCTTTTACCCAAAGGTTTTAAGCTGGATATTGTCGAAAAAGAGCCTGCTTTATTTGTTTCTGAAAATAATCAATACTTAAAAATACTAAAGAGGGTAGACGAGCAAGTTACTAAGAAAAGAGTGCGCTTTTATGGGGCGCAGGGCTCTTCTGATGCCAGACATTTTACCAGAGTGGGTATTAATGGAATCGAGTTCGGCCCAATAGGAGGGGATATTGGTAGTGACAATGAGTGGATAAGTATAAAAAGTTTGGAGCAATACTATCAAATCCTCAAAAACTTTCTGTTCTCAATTAACCAAAATGAGACTTAAATTTCCTTTTAAGGGAAACTTCCCCATAACTTTAAAGTTTGGAGAAATACCCAATGATCCAAAACTTAAGGAAAAATATTTAGAATGGGGAATCAAAGGGCATAACGGCGTAGATTTTGGATTAAAAGAAGGGACTAAAGTATTAGCTGTCGCAAGCGGAAAAGTAATATTAGCAGGGGAGAGCGGTGATTTTGGGCTCTGTGTAATTTTAGAGCATAAGTGGGGAAGTAGTTTATATGCTCACTTATCTAAAATGAACTACTCCACAGCAAAGCTGACGGAGTATCCTTCGGAAAGTTCTTCTGATGCAAGAATAAAAGTTAAATTAAATAAAAA
>CAYWKL010000033.1:0-9382 GCA_964459095.1 uncultured Gammaproteobacteria bacterium | reverse complement strand
CTCCAACCTTCTCAACACTCATTACCGAACCATGGGCCGCCTCTGTGGCTACTCCGCCAACATCTCCTCCAATTTCTTTTACTCCCTCAATAGCACCGGCGACTAAACCAGTGACAGCTTGAGTAGTTGAAACACCTGCTTGTGAGGCAACAGTCACACCTTCTGAAATTACTTTCCCGACGGTATCCACAGTGGTAACCCCTACATCACCACCTGCTTGGAGAACATTCACTATAATATTTTTTGTCACATTAGTAGTTGTAGTGACAACGTCCCCCGTCCCAGATACAATTGAATTCAAAGCATTTTTTAAGTCATCTGCAATATTAGCCATTTATGAATTTAAAATATCATATAAGCTTTTTCTAAGTCAATACCCTTTTCTGCCTTTAATATTTGACAGATCTTATATTTAGATCTACTCTTAATTTAAGAGGGGGTGGTACCTTTGAGGAAAGGTAGAGATCCATAAAGGATTACCCTAAACTAAAAGTTTTGCTAAATGCCCTTAGTATTGGGTAGTTTAGCTTTAAGGTAATCTTAAACCCCAAGGCTATTCTCGTCTGCAAAGATCACCTTAAAAACTCTCTAGTTTAGGTTCAAATTTTAAAAAACTTTCATTAAAGATTGAAAGTATAAACTTAAAGCTAATTTATTGCTTCTAGAGGCAAGAGTTAAAAAAGTTATATTTATTACAAGTAAATCTGGGTATTTTTAGTGTGTTAAATATATAAGAAAGTATTATTCTATATAATCTCTCAAAACTTTTCTTACCATTGGACTTTGTAGTTTTCTTAAGGCATCTCTTTCAATTTGTCTAATTCTTTCTCTGGATAAGCCTAATCTTTCAGCAACTTCAGCTAATGTACACTCTCTACCAATTCCATCTAGCCCAAACCTTAACCTGATTACTGATCTTTCTCTTGGAGATAAATTTTGGAGAGCCGCATCAATATAATTCCCTAAAAGTGTTTGTTCAGCTTTTTCCGGAGGAGTAGGTGAGTAATTATCTGGTATTAAATCTTCTAATAGATCTCCTTCTGGTGTGGCAAGGACATCTAAAGATCCAGTAAATTGCGATACCCTGTGTAACTCCTCTATTCTATCTAGGGACAAACCAGATATTTCTGCAAGCTCTTCATCAGTAGGCTCTCTTCCTAACTTCTGTGATAAATCTCTATCTACATTATTAAGGATCCTTAAAGAATCAATTTGGTGGACTGGAAGCCTAATAGTTCTGGCGTAATCAGCAATTGCTCTTGTGACAGCTTGTCTAATCCACCAATACGCATATGTAGAAAACCTATAACCTCTCCTCCAGTCATATTTTTCTGCAGCCCTATTTAAACCAATACTCCCTTCTTGAGCCATATCTAAAAGAGGTAACCCCAGGCCCTGATATTTTTTGGCAACAGAAACAACTAACCTTAAGTTTGCTTTAACCATTTTTTTTCTTGCCTCATCACCCTCTCTTGCAACTTCTTCAAGAGCTTTTGTGTCTGTAGCGTCTGCTATCTGCAAAAGTTGCTGCCTCGCTTCGTTACCTCTTTCCATCCGCTGGGCAAGCTCAATCTCTTGCACCGCTGTTAAAAGCGGCTCTCTTGATATCTCTCTTAAATAAAGAGCAATAATATCTTCTGTTCCAACTTCTCCGTTGTGAATTGGTTCATCCTGCATATGTCCATCATTTAAGTCAGCAATTCCAGGATGAGGTTTAGGAAGTTCATATCTTAGTAAAGCTGGAGTTTGAATAGGTTGACCGTTTTGGGGAAATAACCTTCTTATAGTCTCAACTGCAGTTTCGCCATTTCTAGTACGAAATTGTGCAGGAGCTTCAGGAGGTGTGCTTGCTTGTAAACCAGCTTCCAGCTTGCTCATGAGTTGCATTTTAACGTAATTTTGCTGATTGTCAAAAAGTTTTTTTGTGATTAATATAAATTAATGAGAGTTGTAACTGCTCAAACTATTAAAGATAAAAGAGTTTTGCTTAGACTTGACCTTGATGTCCCTATTATTAACGGCAGCGTCCGTGAAGATTATAGATTACAAGCTGGACTCCCATCTTTAGAACTTTGCTTGCTCAATGCAGCTTCTGTTGTGATCTGCGGCCATTTAGGAAGACCTAAGGGAAGGGAAGTTGAAGATTTATCAGTAGCTCCTATTGTGAATTGGCTAGAGCAGTTTTATTGTGATTTAGAGCTTCCTCCAGGAAGACTTCATGTTTTAGAAAACCTGCGTTTTGAATCAGGCGAGGACTCAAGTGATCTGCAGTTTGCAAAAGAACTTGCCTCATACGGCGATGTTTATGTTTTTGAAGCATTTGCTACTCATAGACCTGCTGCCTCAACAACAATTCTGCCAAAACTTATTCCCTCTTATGCTGGTCTGCGCTTTGCAGAAGAGGTGGAGGTTTTAACAAGAGTGAGAAATAATCCTAAGAGGCCTTTGGTAGCTGTAATAGGTGGCGCAAAAGTTGAGGATAAATATCCGGCAGTTGTTGCTTTATCTAAGTTTTGTGATTGCGTTTTAGTAGGAGGACTTTTGGCAGTTAGAATTAAAGAGCAAAATTTGCCCATTCCTGAGAATGTTTTGCTTTCTAACAGATCTGCAAATGGGATTGATATTGATGAGACAACCATTCAAGCTTTTGGGAATGTTTTAAAGGAGGCTAAAGAAGTTATCTGGGGAGGGCCCTTAGGAAAATATGAGGATCCAGGAGGCAACAGTGGCAACCTTGCACTAGGAAAAATTATTACTGAATCAAAAACTTACTCAATTATTGGAGGTGGTGATTCAATAGCAGCTTTGCAAAAATATATAAAAGACTTTAGCTTTGTTTCAGTAGGAGGAGGAGCAATGCTTAAACTTCTTTGCGAAGGAACTCTTCCAACAATCCGTGCTTTAGATGAATCAGAAAAACTTTTTAATCTTGCGTAAGCTATAATCTAGGTTTAATGTATACCATTGTCAATTAAGTTGTCAAATATGTTGACAATTATTTATTTGGAGGTATAATTAGTATGTGGCAAAACTTTTTCAATTTACCCCCAAGCTAGTTAATCTTTTAACTGGTGCAGAGTCTCTTTATGGCAAGCTTGAATCCCAAGCAAAAATTCCATCCCTAGCTTTAAGATTAACTCAGGAAAATCTAGTACTTGCTACCCACTTTTCTACTTCTATTGAAGGGAACCCCTTAACCCAAAAAGAAGTAACCAATATTGTCTTAGGTGATAAAGTTCCAATAACTAAATCAGAAAAAGAAGTTAAAAACTATTTTGAGGTTTTAAATAGAATTTCAATTTTAGCCAGAGAAAAAATACCTTTGACCCTAGAATTAACACTTAGCTTGCATAAAGACTTAATGAAAAATTTATCAGTTCGTGGCATAGGGAAATTAAGGAATGAGGCAGTTATTGTTGGCCACAGAGATGTGGCTGGTGCAGTTCATATAAAACATAATCCACCTGCTCACAGAGCTAAAGAAATAGAAGAACTGTTAACTAGAGTTTATGAAGATATCTTATTGGACAAAGAAAATCACCCATTAATAGTAGCAGGTATATTTCACCATAGTTTTGTTAATATTCACCCTTTTGTGGATGGTAATGGCAGATTGGGAAGAGTTCTAACTGCCTATTATCTTCTATTAAATGGGTATGAAGTAACTAAATATTTTATTTTAGATGATTATTATGATATTGATAGGCTAAGGTATTCGGACATGCTCCATAGCGCTGATTCAGGAGAAAAAACAAAGTGGTTAGAATATTTTATTGAAGGAATAAACTACTCCTTAAAATCTGCGATTAAAAGGGTTGAAGACATGCAGGGGGAGGAGATAGACGCTATAACAGGGGTAAAAAGGGTTCTAGTATCCAAGAAGGCAGAGGAAGTTATCCAACTATTATTAGAAAGACAAGTTTTAAAAGCCCAGGATTTAGTAAAAATTTATGGTTACACCCGCCAGAGAGCAGGGTATTTACTAAATTCCTTAGTTAAAAAGGGTATTATAAGAAAACAAGGGAAAACTAAATCCAGTTACTATGAACTAGCTAAAAAATAAGATTATGAGCGGCAACCCCGGGGGTTGAAGCTAGTTGCTTTCTAAACTATAAGATAGTATAATTATTCCTAATGATTTCTGAGATTCTTAGAGGCAGAGAACGCAAAAATTCTGGCAGGAGAAAATTGGTGCGGGGCGCAGCCAGATTTTTTGCAGGAATTTCTATGGCTGCTGCAATAGTAGCAGCAATTTTGCCTCAAGAAACTCAAGCACAAGAACAAGATCCCAACCCTGATATGGCAGCTTTTATTGATAATTCAAGGACCTGGAGGAATTATATTGTAGTAGAACCTCCCCTTGGAAACCCGCTTTCTCTTGGGAATAAACAATGGATAAATTTAGAGGTAAATTATCAAGCCCCTGAAACCCCAAGTGATGCCCAAGTCACTCTTTTAACAATCTTAAAAAGAACTCCAGAGGATGAAAGAGCATATAACTTTGCCATGGGTATAGATTTAAGCGGGGAAGATGATTCTGCCTCCGTTTGGGCTCAAGGTTATGCCAGGCCAGGGGAAAGGAATCGTGCAGATGAGGTAATTTCGCTTTTGGCAGAGTCTGAAGAAGGTATTATTGCACCAGGAGAATGGAATGAATTTGGAGTTGAGCTGGAAGGTGTTGAAAATAGATGTTCAATTAGATTATTTGTAAATGGAGAAGACGTGGGGAGTAATTCTATAGCTAGAAGAAATTGCCAGATTGTAAGTGATGGAGCAGGGGCAATAACCGTAGGATTTCCAGTAGAAGGCCTGGATGAATATGGAGCTGGTCGTTATCTTACAGGAAGGGTTGATGAACTTACAGTTCAAGGGCGTTCGGATGAACAAACAAACACCCCTATGCCTGGTTTTTTTGTGCCATGGAGTACAAATAATTCAGTTAGGTTAAGAATGAATGGGAATCTTGAGGACGCTAGCGGTAATGGAAATATAGGAAGCGCAATAGGGGAAGTCTCATTTACTCCAAGATAAGCAAATATTGACACTCTTTTAAATTCGTGTTCTACTGGATATTGCCCCTAAAATTTATGTTAAAAGTAGCAATTAATGGGTTTGGCAGAATAGGTAGAAATGCCTTCAAAGTAATCTTGGAGGAATATCCGAGTGAAATTGAAGTTGTTGGACTTAATGATCTTACTGAAAGCACAACTCTAGCTCATCTTTTAAAATATGATAGTGCTTATGGAGTTTGGGATAAAGAGGTTAGCAGTGATGAACAATCTATAATAGTTGAGGGGAAAAAGTACCCAGTTTTTGCAAAAAAGGATCCCCTAGAGCTCCCTTGGAAAGATTTAAATGTTGATGTTGTGATTGAATCAACAGGAAGGTTGACTAAAGAAGAAGATATGAAAGCTCACCTTAGCGCTGGAGCTAAAAGAGTTGTTTTATCTGCTCCTGCAAAAGATGGGGGTGTTCGAACTTTTTTAATGGGAGTCAATGATGACAAGTATCAAGGGGAACTAATGGTTAATAATGCTTCTTGTACTACAAACTGCATAGCTCCAGTTGCTGCAATAATATTAGAAAAATTTGGGATTAAAAAAGCTTTAATGACCACAATTCACTCTATCACTGCGGAACAAAACTTAATTGACGGTGCGCCTCCAGGTGGTAAATCCAAAGATTTAAGAAGAGCTAGATCAGCAATGGTAAATATTATCCCAACTACAACTGGTGCAGCAATAGCCACAACAGAAGTAATCCCTTCTCTTAAAGGATTGTTTGATGGGACTGCTATCCGGGTTCCCACAATAGTTGGGTCACTTTCAGATTTTACTTTTCTTTTAGACAAAAAAACCACAGTAGAGGAAGTAAACCAGACTATCAAAGATGCATCTTTAGAGGAAAGATGGAAGGGAATAGTTGCCTGGACTGAAGAGCCTTTAGTTTCAACAGATATTATTGGAAGGAGTGAATCCTCAATCGTGGACTTATCCTTAACTAAAGTTGTTGATGGAGACTTGCTTAAAGTTTTTGCCTGGTATGATAATGAGTGGGGATATTCCAATAGGCTAGTAGAGATGGTAATTCATGTAGGCAAAATGATTAAGCCTATTTAATCTTTTTTAAAGCTGAAAAAGCTCTATCTATTGTTTTTTCTTCAAACGCTCTTCCTTAAAAGCTTTTTCTATCTCTTTTTCCAAATTTTTGCTAGCCAAGACTTGGTGATTATGCCGCTTTCTTAGTAGCACCTTCACCTAGCAACTCATTCCAGTCAAAATCTATCCTTAGTCCTGTTCTTTGTTGAAGAATTTTATCCAGCGTATCAACTCTTGAAGCTTCTTCTTCTAACGCTCCTAGACGCTCTTTTAGCTCTTTTCTATCTCTTTCACTACTAGGATTATATGGGTTATTTGGGCTACGAATTGTTTGATTAATCCCACTACGCATTGCATCTATATTAGTTTCTAATTGAGTAGATTTACCATGCACAGCAGCAGCTACTATTAAAAGATCGCCCTTGTTGAGTCCATCCTTGAATCGCTCCTTCATCTCGAATGTAAATTTTGTTCTCTCCGCGCGACTACCATAAACTGGTTCCTTCAAATCGTCGTTTTTTGATCGATAAAACGATTCTAGATCAAACCAAGTACGAACTGGTATACGGGGAAAGTCCGCTACAATTTCTTTTACCACTAAAGGTAATTCTTTGTTTAAGAAGGCATTCTCTTGTCTTTGTCTTATTCCTTCTAACTCATCCGCCTCCTCTGAGCTTAAAGGTCGGTCATAAATTCTGTTAATTTGTCTAAGTCTTATTCTCGATTCAGGATCCGCAGGTTTTGGAAGGTCTAGTGAAGCTAGCCATTGCTGCATTGGTGGAAACCCATGTAGAGTTTCTCCTGCTTCTGCTTTAGAGCGAAGCTCTGCTCTTTTTTCGTCGAATGCCTCTTGAACTTTTTTTCTAGGAGAAACTGCTTTCTAGCTTCTATAATATTTGCTGGTTTGGATAACCCTTCAGCTTCTTCTGCCATACAATTAGAACATCTAGAACATCAAAAATTTAATCTACACTACAATAGCTTAAGCTTAAACTTTTAAAATAAAAATTGCAACTCTGCAAAAAGCTTGGTGTTTAAATAAGAGGATGTAGTTCCACCTCGAAGGGGAGGTTTATCTTGCTGAATTTTTTAGAGGATCTCTTGGAAAAATTAAGAACTGTAAAAACCTTTGTACACCTCCGAGGTGGCAAGCTAGGAGATTTGAATGATAACGAGTGGGGCTATTCTAATAGGTTGGTTGAGATGGTAATTACTGTAGGGAAAAGTATTAAGATTTGAATGTTGTACATATTGGCTAAAATGTACAAGATAAGGATTTAAACTATGACTACTATAATTTCTGCAACTGAGCTTAAAAATAAAGTGTCAGAAGTGTTAAATGATGTGGCTTTTAAGGGCAATGTGACAGTTATAGAAAGATATGGTAAGCCTATTGCTAAGATTGTGCCTACAGAGGAGGAACCAAAAGATTAACATTAAAAAGGCTTTAGAAGCTACTTTTGGGATTCTGCCTGATTTTCTTGATGTAACCAGAGATAGAAAATCCAGAAAAAAGAAACTAGTCCCAAACCTGTGAGATATTTAATAGATCCAGATTCTTAAGATAAAATAGGTGTGTTATAAAATATCAAAACTTATCTTATCTTTCCAAACCCAGTTTGTAGCTTCAAATTAGTGGAGTAGTTTGATAAATTCATCTACTGAGGTATCAATATCATTTAAAATACTTCTTAACAAACCCTTACCTAAATCTTCTCCTGGATGTACAGGTACTGAAGTACTTCTACCATCGGGGTGGCTAAAAATTTTATGGCTGCCTCTTTGTCTACTTTCACGATAACCTAATTTCTTCAGTACTTTAATCAATCGATTTGCTTTAATAACAGGGAGTTTAGGCATTAAAGGGTGACCAGTACCGGTACTTGGGTGATTCCTAAAAATTTTTCTTGAGTTACATCTTCAAAATTTATTTTTGCCCTATATTTTGGATTGTCTTTTGCCTCTTCAAGGCAGAGCTCTATTACCTCTTTTACTCGCTCCACAACTTGTTCATAACTTTTGCCTTGAGTATGACACCCAGGTATAGCAGGAACATTAGCCACAAAATACCCATCTTCATCCTGTTCTATAATAACTTTAAAATTCAGTACTTTTGCCATAGGCAGATTATACTTTTTTTCTGTTTGACAAACAAGATTGAGTTCTGCTAAAATTTCTTTCAGTGTTAATCAATATGGCGAGAAACAACGCATATTCTTAAAAATCCCTCCGGCCGTGTACCGGATGGTACATGGCGTTGCATCCCTCAATTTGAAAATAGTTATTAGTTCATAGTTATTAGTTCATAGTTGAATGCATTTTTTGCTGTGAACAATGAACCAAAGGCGAGAATCGCCGTTACCATGAACTGTGAATGGGCCCGTAGTTCACCTGGTAGAACGTATCATTTGCAATGATAAGGTAAGCGGTTCGAGCCCGCTCGGGTCCACAGCAAAATACTGGATGGAAATTTATGAGTTAGCTTGGGGATTTTAGTGACTATTAGAATTCTCTTAGCTAGGTCGTAAACCCTAGCTTTGTACTTTGAAATGTGAATACGACAAGTTAGTTTGTAGTTATGAGTTTGTAGTTGGTAGAAATCGCAAGAAATCTATGAACAATGAACCACGAACTATGAACTATTTAATGAAGGCCAAAAAAATACTCAACATTAATGCATACGGTGGATGCCTTGGTCGAAAGTACCGAAGAAGGACGCAACAAGCTGCGATAATTTACGGGGAGCTGCTAATAAGCTTTGATCCGTAAGATTCCGAATGGAGCAATCCCTCCTTTATGGAGACCACGTTCAGTTACATGAACGTGGGGGGCACGCGCTGAACTGAAACATCTAAGTAAGCGCAGGAAAAAAGAACAATAGTTATTCCCCCAGTAGTGGCGAGCGAAAAGGGAGAAGTCTAAACTTGTCTGCAGGACAAGAAATTTCAAATAACAAATATCAAATTTCAAATAAATATCAAATTCTAAATTTCAAAAATTTGGATTTTTGGTTTTATTTATCATTTGTAATTTGGATCTTGGAGTTTCCCGCCCTGCGGGCAGGGGTTGTAGGATCAGCATAAAGGATCAGATAAGGATAGTCGAAATGTCTGGAAAGTCATATCAAAGAACGTGAGAATCGTGTAGACGAAATCTAAATCTGCCTAGCTGACACCTGAGTAACCTAGGACACGCGAAATCCTGGGTGAATCTGCGTCGACCTCGACGCAAGACTAAATATACTTTCGGACCGATAGTGAACTAGTAGCGTGAGCGAAAGGTGA
>CAYWKL010000032.1:0-9453 GCA_964459095.1 uncultured Gammaproteobacteria bacterium | reverse complement strand
ACCACTAATCAAGCTCAACTCCTACAAAAATATGGTTCAGCAGGTGCAGTCAAAGGAACAATTGGATCTTCTACTTACATTTACATTATAGGAGGACAAACTGATAGTACTCCCACACTAATTTCAACAGTTTATAAAGCCACAATTGGTGGAAATAGTGGTGATATAGGAGCATTTGATACCACAAGCCAGGCTCAATTCCCAAACATTGTTCGTTATATTTACAATCAAACAAAAGTTTTAACTGTGGGCTCATCAACTTATATCTATGTTTTAGGAGGTCAAGATGGATCTGTTAGTTTCTCTACAGTATACAAAGCTACTTTAAATGGAACTACTGGAGATGTAGGGACTTTTGATACTACCAGTCAGGGACAATTGAAGGGGCGTTTTTCGCTTAATACGTCAGAAATAGCTACCATTGGCTCGTCGACCTATATTTATTTCATGGGTGGAAGTAGCAGGTCCACTCTTTATAAGGCAACAATAAATTCTACTACAGGAGATATAGGAACTTTTGATACAGCTTCCCAGGTACAGTTACCAGAAAAATTAGGTCAGCTCTCTTCACAAATTGTTAATACAGGGACCTCCACTTATCTTTATGTTTTAGGAGGTACAACAGGGACACTGCAATCTACAGTATACAAAGCTACTTTAAATGGATTAACAGGAGATGTAGGGACCTTTTCTACCACTTCCCAAGCCCAACTAGCAGCTAGTGATGTAAATTTTACCAATCCATCTATTACTTCTGGAAACTCTACATATGTTTATCTTATAGGAGGTACATCTGGTATGCAATCCAGCATTTATAAAACAGCTATTCCTTCTTTCCCAATCCAATCAGGGAATGTTGAAGGTTTTGCTACAACTTCTCAAGCCCAAGTTCCAGGGCTTAATGAAAGAAATACCTCCGTTACAGCTACAATAGGACCTTCAACATATATTTATACTTTAGGAGGGGGAGATGCTACTTCTGGTTCTACAGTTTATAGATCAAATTTAAGCAATATCACAGGGGACACAGGAATTTTATCAACTACAGCTCAAGGCCAACTGCCTGCTTTTAACCAGTGGTTTACAGGAAATACTGTAAAAATAGGCACATCCACTTATGTGTATGTATTAGGTGGAAGTCCTGCGACAAATTCAGTTTCCTCTACTGTTTATAAAGGGGTAATAGATTCCCAAGCAGGTAATTTAGGAGCCTTTAATACAACTGCTCAAGCCCAGCTTCCAAGTAATCTTTACTGGAATTACTCTACTTATGCCTCAGATGCCGCTTCAACTTATCTTTATCTAATTGGGGGGTGTGTTGATTATAATTGTACTACAGTTAACTCAACTGTTTATAAATCTACTATAAAAGATGATTCAGGTACAGGAGATGCAGGGGCATTTGATACTACTTCACAAGCTCAGGTTCCAGGACCGATTAGTGAGGCAATGTCTTTTACACAAACTGTAGGACCTTCGACCTATCTGTATCTTTTGGGCGGGCTTGGTGCTGCTCGAACTTCTACTGTCTATAAAGCAACACTAAATGCTACAACAGGTGATGCAGGGGCTTTTGCTACTACCTCTCAAGGGCAATTACTTCAAATATTGAGTCAATTTAGCGGTAGCTCATATAATATTGGTCCTTCAACATATGTTTATGTAATAGGGGGAACTACAGGAACCAGACAATCCACAATTTATAAAGCTGCAATAAGCCTAACAACAGGGGATATAGGGACATTTGCTACTACATCTCAACCCCAACTACCCAGTATCTTGGCAAATTTAGGGAGCGCTGCGACTACCATAGGTGCTTCTACCTATCTTTATATAATAGGTGGGGAGAATCCTACTGTTTATTCAAATGTCTATAAAGCTACTCTAAATAGTAGTAATGGTGATATCGGGAGCCTTGCTACTACAAGCCAGGCTCAGTTACCAGTGACTAGACAGTCGTTTGGTGCTGTTTCCCTTACAGTCGGGTCTTCAACTTATCTTTATGTAATCGGAGGTGCGGATTCTGCCTCTAGATCCTCAGTCTATAAAGCAACTGTCAATGGAATTACAGGAGACGTTGGTGCTTTTGACACTACCAGCCAGGCTCAAGTACAAACAACATTGACTCAATTTTATCCGTCTGGTACGACAATTGGCTCGTCAACTTATATATATACAGTAGGTGGTAATCGTGGCACAGCAAGCTCAACTGTCTATAAAGCTACAGTTAATTCATCAACGGGGGACATAAGTAGTTTTGATACTACAAGCCAGGTTCAGCTACCAAAAATTTTAAGAAGAGGGCCCAATACTGCTCTCTCTACAGTAGGTGCTTCTAGTTATTTATTTGTAATTGGGGGATTTGATGGGACAACAACTTACTCAACTGTTTACAGATCTACTCTCAATGGAAACATGGTTGAAGGGGATCTTGGGGCATTTAGTACTACTTCTCAAGGCCAGCTTCCTGCAACAACAGCTGGTCAATCTGGAGCCTCAATAACCATTTCAGGAAGCTCTTATATTTATTCAATAGGAGGAGCAACAACTGCTGCAGGTTCTGCTGTTTATAAATCAACTATAAATTCTACCACAGGAGATGTAGCTAGCTTATCTACTACCAGCCAGGGCCAGATCCCTGTTTTAATTGATTCTCACTCTTCTTTAGCAGTAACAGTAGGTAGTTCAAGCTATCTTTATGTTTTAGGAGGCAATACTGGAAGCACTAATTATTCAACAGTTTATAGGGCAACTATAAATTCTACCACAGGAGATGCAGGCTACTTTAGTACAACCTATCAGGGCCAGCTTCCAATCGAAACATTTTATGCAGGACTCGCAACGAGCAGTATTGGTTCATCAAGTTATCTTTATGTAATAGGAGGACAAAATGGAACTAGTGATAGGTCAACAGTTTATAAATCCACTCTTACTGTTGATGGGAATAATTTGGATACAGAGATACAAAATGCCCAGGTTAGTGCTTCCTGGTTAGTTGTAAATATTACAAGTTTAGCAATACCTGAGAACTTATTAGGGCTTTTACCACTAGGATTGGTGCTGCCACACCTGGTGAGGAAGTATAAGGAGTGGAGAAGAAAGGGACTAGGTACTAGGGACTAGGGATTAGAAAGGGACTAGGCACTAAAAAGAGGCACTAGGAACTAGGCACTAGGTGTTAGTAAACTAGTAACCTAGTACCTAAAACCTAAAACCTATTTATTATGATAAAAAGTTATAAAGATTTAATAGTTTGGCAAAAATCATTTAGGTTAGCTGTTGAAGTATATAAAATTACAAAGTATTTTCCCAAATCTGAGCTTTATGGGTTAACTTCACAAACACAAAGAGCAAGTACCTCTATTCCATCTAATATTGCTGAAGGTTCCTCTAGGGGTTCATTAAATGAATATATTCAGTTTTTAAGAATTGCTTTTGCATCGGGTGCTGAGCTTGAGACTCAATTACTTATTGCAAAGGAGATAGGTTATCTAAAAGAATCTGATTTTGATCGTTTAAACAATTCCTTATCAGAAGTCATGAGTATGCTAAACGGTTTAATAAAAAAATTGAAGGAAAGGAGAAGTAGAGACTAGTGCCTAAAACCTAGTGCCTAAAACCTAGCGATGCGATCCGAGCGTACAACCATATCAAATCTATTCATAATTTTGGTAGTAATGATGGTCTTGTTGCCTTTTATTACTACATTTCAGGATCTTTTAACCCGTTTTGTATTATATTTTGATTTTTATAGAACCTTTCAAAATTGGGTAGTCCCTTATGAAATGAGAGTGCTAGCTGCTTTGCTTAATTTTTTAAACTTACCTACAAGAGCAGGGCCTTCTTATATTGAGTTTATGAGAGAGGGGAAGGTAGAGGTAATATATTTAGCCTGGAATTGCATAGGATGGCAGTCATTTATATTTTTAATAATTACTTTAATTTCAGGTTTGTCAGGAAAACACACCCTAGGGAGTAAAATCCAGGCCCTTTTTGTTGGGGTTTTGGGCACATATTTAATAAACATTTTAAGGCTTGTTTTGGTTGTAGTTATGTACTATTACACCGGACGCGGCTTAGGAGTAGTGTTTCATGATTATTTCTCAAATCTTTTATCAATTACCTGGCTTTTTATTTTCTGGTGGATAGCATATAGCTTTGTGTTAGTTCCAAAAAGCCCTTCACCAGACGGCAGCAGGGTGGGGAGAGCTTGGGGAAAGCTTACAGGAAAGTTAGGGCAAACAAAATTTGTAGGAGGGTTAAGTTCTGTTTTTATAAGGCTAGAGAGGCATTTTGATATAGTTCTGGAGGCTGTTTTTGAGGCAATGGACAAAATAATCTCTAAGATATCAAGAAAAGGATAAAACTAGGAACTAGGCACTTGTGGTTAGGCGCTAGATAAGAAGCATATTAGGACTAGTCCCTAGTACCTATAACCTAGTACCTAAGAACTTATGTTAAAGCTAATTAAACAAACCAAAATCCAAATACTAGTAATAGTTGTATTAACCGTACTGGCTTACTCAAATTCCCTAACTAATGGTCTTGTTTGGGATGATCATTTATTTTTAGAGCAGTGGCCAGATATTCAAAGTTTTCAAGGTCTTGGGAATGTTTTAAAGGGTTCAGCTCCTCCTTCTCAGGATAAAATATTCAGACCTGTGCGCGGGATAATTTATTTATTTAATTATTCTTTATGGGGTTCAACTCCTTTCTGGTATCACCTCCAGGCTCTACTTATTCATTTAGCCACAACATTGCTGGTATATGGAATTGCTTTGATAACTTTCCGAAATCGTAAATCGTCAATCGTCAATCATAAATCTGCAGCTTTCTTTGCTGCCCTTATTTTTGGTCTCCACCCAATCCACACAGAAACTATTAATTATATTTCTGCCTCAATGGAAACCTGGGGAAGTTTGTTTTTTTTCTTAAGTTTTTACCTTTACATTTTGTGTCATTCCCGCCCCAACCATGTCATTCCCGCGAAAGCGGGAATCCATACTATGTTATATCTGTTTGGATCCTCGATCAGACTCGCCTCGCTCTCGCTCCGGCAAAGCGGGTCGAGGATGACGCTTTATGCAGTGTCTATTATTTTTGCCTTCCTTGCCTTTTTTACCTATGAAATGACTCTAACTTTGCCAATATTAATAGTGCTTTATGATATTTGCTTCCATAATTTGAAAATTAAAAATTTAAAATTGAAAATTCTCGAATGGTTACCTTATTTTCTAGGAGTTGGAGTATTTTTAGGAGTGAGAACATCTATTCTTGGTTTGGTTTCGCGAACTGATTATTTAGGCTACAGCTTTTATCTAACACAGCTAGTAATGGTTAAAGTTTTTGCAAGATATATTCTTTTGCTCATTTTTCCACTTAACCAGACAGCAATCCACAACTTAGCAGGGGATTTTCCCTCATCTATGATTCCTTATGACTCACTTGAGCCAATCTTAAACCAGAGTATATTTGACTGGGAAGTTTTAATATCCGCTGCTTTATTATTAAGCCTCGTAGTATTCGCTATCAAATATATCAAAAGGTATAGTTTAGTATCTTTTTGCATACTGTGGCTTTTTATTTCCCTGCTACCGGTTTCTTATATTATTCCGCACGGCGGGGCAATGGCAGAAAAGTACCTTTATATAGCCTCCTTTGGCTTCTGCCTGCTCCTATCCTACCTTATATTGCGAATATCACACCCCCGGGGTGCAAAGCTAATATTAGGGGGATTTGGGATATTGGTTTTAATTTATTTTATCCTTACTTTTAGTAGAAATTTTGTTTGGAGAGATGATATAACTTTATTTGGTGATGTTGTTAAAAAATCACCCAGTAATTTAATGGCAAATTATACTCTTGGGATTTGGTTTGGAAAAAGCAATAGACTAGATGAAGCAGAGCTCTCTTATAAAAGGGCAATAGATAAAGCACCTAATTTTTGGGAAGCCAGGTTTAATTTAGGCAATGTTTATCTTAAGATGGGCAAGTTTGATCTAGCTCTGGATGAATATCAGTATTCTCTAAACTTAAACCCAAATCTTACAAGCGCTAAAAATTTAATTTCTAATATCCCTAAAATTAAAGAAAGCACCTCTTCAGCCACTATAGCAGGAGATACAGTATTTATTCCTTATCAAAGTAAGTTTAATTTTTCTTTAAGCTTTCCAGCGCATTGGAGTATTAGGGAGGACTCAAAAGTTATCATAGAGGCTCCAGATGAGCAGTTTAAAGTGGAAATACAAGTAGGTAGTTGGACCCCGAGCATGAGTCTAGAGGATTACCTTAAATCTCAAACTCTTGAGTTTGGAAAGTTAGTTAACCAAGGTTTGGCCCAAATACCTAATGTAGATTCTGCTTTTGTTAGAGTTTGGGATCCCGCGCCAGATGATACAGGACAAAAACTAGAATTTTTCCTTTTCAAGGGAGAGAAAGTGATTCATATCTTAGTTTATCCTGCAAACTCACCTTTGATGAAGGAGTTTGATCTAATATTAAGATCAATAAAGGTGGAATAATTTCCAAGTAGCAATTATCAATTTACAATGAATTTTCAATATATCAATGTTTAAACAATTAAAAATTTAAGTCTTGAATGAAAATTGCAAATTAAAAATTGAAAATTTCTAAGTATGAATAAACATCTTACCTATTTAAACCAGACAAAAGTCCAGATTTTAATCTTTGCTTTAATAATAGCTCTCTTTTATGGCAATACCCTATCTAATGGGTTTGTTCATGATGATGTTTGGCAAGTAGAAACAAATAACAATATACAAAGTCTACAAAATATACCAAAGATATTCAGTGGCTGTATTAGTGAGGCTTTGGTTGGTAAGTGTTCTGAAAAAGGCTACTACTACAGACCATTACAAAATATATCATATCTACTCACTTATCAGATTTCTGACAAACCGTGGATATTTCATTTTTTAAACCTAACATTACTTTTTATCTTGGCCATTCTTATTTATAATTTTTTTAAAATTTTGCTTGGAGCCTGGAAACCTGCTTTTTTAGGAACAATAATTTTTTTAATCAACCCCATTATTTCAGAGGTTGTTAATTGGATTTCAGCAGTCCCTGAGCTTTTGATGAGTATATTTATGATCTGCTCTTTAATTTTTGCGGTAAAATTTGGAAAAAGCGCAAGAATCGCGCAATTTGTACTCAGCATTACATTTTTATTTCTCGCACTGCTTTCTAAGGAGACAGCGGTATTCTTAAGCCCATTGGTTTTGGTAGTTATGTTGATAAATGTCAAAATTGCATCTAAAATCTTAAAATTATTTTTAATATTTCTTTTTCCTCTAGTGATATATTTTTTTATCAGGAGTCAGGTTTTAGGCAGAGTGGTGTATGAGTATGAGGGGTACTATGGTTTATCAGGATATGAACAGGTTTTAAATGCTTTTTATTTTTATGGAAAATATATTTTAAAGCTTATTTATCCTTTACCTCTTAGTTTCCAGCAGCTTTTTTTACCGGTTAAAAGCATTAATTTTGGGGTATTTTTAGGAGGTGTATTAGGGGTATTTAATTTAGTATTTATTTTTTACTTTTTTAAGAAGAACTTAAAGGTTTTGGCTTTAGGTTTGCTGATAATAAATTTATCAATCCTGCCTGCTTTGGTTTTTATAAATAAAATAGGGGAATTTTTGTTTTCTGAGCGTTATCTATTTTTTGCAAGTATAGGATTTGCTTTGTTTTTGACAGAGTTTCTACGATTTAGCTTGACAACTCGGAGTTGGAAGGCTGAATTTAGGAATTTGGCTATATTTTTACTAGTTTTCTTTTTTTTATTAAGTTGGTTTTTTGCCTTACAAAGAAACGTTCAGTGGAAGGATAACTTAAGCTCTTATTCAGCAATGATTAAAATTGACCCTTCAAATTCAAAAGCTTATTTCCAGCGAGGCCAGATTTATTTAAGCCAGGGCTTGCTCGCAGAGGCTAAAAAAGATTATAAAAATGCCCTAGATTTAGATCCTGGGAATTTAGTATATAAACAAGCTTTAAGCAGTTTTCCAGCCGTATTTACCTCAAAAAAGGGCATTGGATTTTTATATCCAAAAAATTGGCAACTAGAGGAGTCTGAGGATAGAGTTATTTTAAAGGATCCAGATCAGAAACTTAGTCTTACCATTTCTAATGTCATTCTTGATCCGGCTTCGCCGGAGAAGAATCTTAAAACTCATCTAGATCCTTCAGCTGCGCTTCAGGATGACAAGGAAACTTATGGGAAGTTAGTTAATCAAGGTCAGGCACTTATACCAGGGTGGGATGAAGCTTATGTTAGGGTGTGGGAGGAGACAACTCAAAGTTCAAATGTCAAATCTCAAATCTTGGAGTTTTTTCTTTTTAAAGAAGGAAAAGTTGTTAAAGTCTTATTGGATCCTGTTGTGCTATCTCTGATGGGGGAGGTAGATGGGATATTGGGATCTATAAAAATGTAGTATGTAGCAAGTATTACGTATTATGGGAATATGAGCTTTGCATAATACATACTACATAATACTTAATACATTATGTTAAAGCTAATTAACCAAACAAAAGTTCAGATAATCATTATCTGTCTTTTTGCGATCATTCCATACCTTAATATCTTTCAAAACGGGTTTGTAATTGATGATAAAACCTTTGTGGAGTGGGCAGAGTCAAAGTCTTTGTCTGATCTGCCAAAAATCCTAAAAGGGGAGGTGCCAAGCGGCCATGAAGGGGTTTTTAGACCATTAAGGGGAATACTTTATTATATTTATTCATCAATAAGCACAAGCCCTACTCTTTTTCATCTCCACTCAATTTTTGTAAATTTTATATGTAGTATTTTGATATATTTAATAGCCTCAAAAATTTTTAAAAACAAATTTTTAGGGTTTCTGGTGGGAATTATTTTTGCTGCCCATCCTGTACATACAGAAGCTATAACATATATCTCAGCAAGCATGGATACGATCGGTTTTATCTTTATGCTTTTTAGTTTCTACCTTTACCTTCTAAGTCATTCCTGCCTCCACAAGGTCATTCCCGCTCCCTTTGTCATTCCCGCGAAAGCGGGAATCCATACTATGTTGTATCGATATAGATCCTCGATCAGGTCGAGGATGACGCTTTATATAGGCTCAATTATTTTTGCCTTTCTTGCTTTTTTTACCTATGAAATGACTTTAACGCTACCATTACTAATTGTTTTATATGATATTGTCATCCTGAGAGCAAAGCCCGAAGGATCTAGATTCTTCACTTCGTTCAGAATGACACTTAAAAGATCTTTAGTATACTTACCTTATTTTTTGGCTCTTGGCTTCTACTTAATGGTAAGACTTCTATTAGTTGGGATATCTGGTAGGGCATCTTATCCTGGAGACAGCTTATACATAGGTTTTCTTGTAACCACCAAGGTCATTGGTGAATACCTTAAGATAATCCTTTTCCCCCTAAACCTTGCTCACA
>CAYWKL010000031.1:0-9501 GCA_964459095.1 uncultured Gammaproteobacteria bacterium | reverse complement strand
AAAACTTTAAATCTAGCGTTGCAGTTCGCTGTTCTCCACGGGATCCAAACTTTGATAAATCTCTTCCTTCAAGTAAAAATAAAAAGTCATCTCTTTGAGGTCCAATTAAGCTCATAGCTGCATCAATTTCTCTTTGCCTATAAATTTTAAAGCGCTCTAAAGTGATCTCACTGGGCAAATACTTTAAGTTAAAATTCCCAAATTTTTTATCTACGGAATTTAAGAACTCAAAAAAAGATTTTCTTGTTTCTAAAATAAGTCCGCTCAAAAGTATTTGATTATCTACCCAAAATTGCAGCTCATCTAATTTACCCTTCCCCTCTCTTATGTTTTTTAAGATTCTATTTTTTCTAGTTAAAATATTTTCATAACTTGTAATATTTTTTTTATAATTTCTGTCTACTGAGGAGATAATTTGGTCAAGATGCGACCGTCTTAAATTAGGAGAACCAATTATTAAATTTATATCTTCAGGTGAAAAAAGTATCGCACAGAGGTGACCTAAATAATCAACGATTCTTTTTGGAATTTTATTTACTTTTATTTTTTTTAAGATACTCTCATTTCCGTTCCGCAGTTCCATGGCAACTTGTAAATGAGTCCCGTCATTTAATTCTCCCTCAACAACTAAAAATTTTTCCCCATTTTTAATTAGTTCAGTTTCCTCGGAAGCTTTTGGGGATTTTGCATTTGCTAAAAAATAAATAGATTCTAAAAAGTTTGATTTTCCTTGTGAATTGTCTCCTAATAAAATAGTGATAGGGGTCTTGAACTCGAACTTTTGACTTGTATAGTTTCTGAAATTTTTTAAATTAACGCTTTTGAGAAACATTTTGGACGATTTAAGATTTAGGATTTAAGATTGAAGAAGAATTCATAAATCGTAAATCATATATCATAAATCTCTTTCCTTTCTCCAATGGCCTAACCCTAGAAATTCTCTTACCTTTAAAGGCAAGTGTTTTTCCTCAAAGAAAAAATCAGGTTTTATAATAAGTAAACCTATCAGTCCTATTATTCCACCAATACTTAAAAAAATAGGTATTGTCCCAAATAAATCAGATAACACTCCTGTAAATAAAACAAAGGGCAAAGATAAAGCTGACATAACAGCAACTAAAACTCCAAAAACTTTTCCTCTGTCCCCTTTTGGAGTATTTTCCTGCAAGACTGTTTGAGAAGGTATAATCACTGATACAACAATTAATCCTAAAAGTAGAGAGCCAAAAGCTACAACGCTAGAGAGTGGGGGCTGGTGGAAAAAGGAAACAGCTTTTGGGGTTGGAAAATATTTAATAGCTGGAGAAACAAGAGGTGCAAGACCTATTGATAAAAGCATTAATCCTGCAAGTAAAACACTTCTTCCAACCAAAATCCTTCTTGGGATTTTATAACCTAGCTTACCAATAACTAGAGCACCTATTACCATTCCTAAACCTAAAGGTAAAATCATAATATATGATAAATCTGTTGCTGAAATTTGTAAATCTTTTTCTAGAAAAGAAGGCATTAAAACTGCCATTGCTCCAACAACTGTTTGCATTCCAGATAAAATTAAAAGGGAAAAAAGTACTGATAATTTTCCTCTTATTAAATGAATCGTAGTTTTGATTTCACTTAAAGCTACATCAAAAGCTTCTTTCGCTCTTTTGTTTATTATGGCATCCTTCATTAACTTAGAAGCGGCATCCGGCTTTACCGCAATTGGAGGAAATTTAAAGGCAAGCACAAATGCAATAAATAAAGTAACTCCACCAATAATAAAAACAGCATTAATTCCTAAGGCCCCAATAATTGGCCCAGATAAACCAAACCCAATTAAAAACATTCCAAAATAAGTTGTTGTAAATAGAGAGTTTGCTGCAAAAAGTTGCTCGGGTTTAACTATTAAGGGGAGACTGGAGGATTCAGCTGATATATAAAACTGAACAAAAGTATTTATTAAGAAAGTTATTCCTAAACTTAAACCTAAATATGATTTAAAAAAAAGAAAACTTAGTATTAAAATAGTAAGGATTAGGTCAATCGCAATGATTATTTTTTTCCTATTTGTTATATCAACTAAAACCCCAGAAAACATTCCAAAAATAACTGCTGGGGAGTAAACACAAACTAAAAGGCCAGCAACAGCAAAATTAGATTTAGTTAGGTAGTATACCCAAAGAAGCATTGCAAAATTTAGGGAATAATAAGCAAATTGGACTAAAATTTGGTTTATCCAAAGGTTTAAGAATCCTTTGTTTTTTAAAACTGCACCGTAGGAGTGAGTGTCTTCCATAAAGGGTTAAGGGTAATTCTAACGTGCTCTACTCTGGATAAGCAAGGGGAGTATTTTTCTAAATAGGTTCCCTAATAATGGGTGCTTGTATATAGGTCCTATTTCTGTCAATGGAGGCTCTATAGCATCCAATCCAGACATAACATCGCTGGAATACGGTAAACCATTGGGTAGTAGAGCAGAAATATCTCTCATTCTAGCTTCTTGCGTTAACTCTTTCATCTATTTTTAAGATTTTTCAATTAACTCTAAAATTTCCTTTTTGAATCTCTCTTTAGAGAATTTTTCCGCTTGAGCTTTTAAGTCCTCCTTGTTAAATCTACTTTCATCAAAGCTTTCTAGGACTTTGATTAAAGATTCAGGAGTTGCGCCGTCAAAAAACACCCCTGTTTTACCTTCTATGACTGTTTCCAAATATCCTCCTGAATTTATCGCTATTACAGGAGTGCCACAAGCAAAAGCCTCAACAGCTGTAATTCCAAAATCTTCATCCTCTGAAGCTAAGATTAAAGCTTTAGCGCCACCATAAAGCTCTGATAAATTTTCATCTTTAACCATACCTAAAAATTCTACACTTTTATTTCGACCGTAAACTTTTTGTAGATTTTTAAGCTCAGGTCCAGTTCCTGCAACCTTCAGCGGCAACCCTGTTATATCAAATGCTTTGACTATTACCTCTACTCCCTTCCCTCTTACTAATCTTCCAAGAGATAAGAAATACTTACCTTTAGATTTCCGCTTTCGCGGGAATGACGAAATGTCTACTGGAGGATAAATTACAACTGAATCCCTGCGGTAGAACTTTTTTATCCTTTCTTTAACATTTTTTGAATTTGCAATTAAAATATCCGGGCGCTGACTTGTTTCAAAATCATAAATACGCAATATATGATTCATTGCCTCCGCTGGAATTTTAGTCCACCAGTGTTTTTTATAATTAAAACTGGTTGTATAACCATATAAATATCTTGGAGGTGTGTGAATATAACTTAAATGCAAAGAACCCGGCTTTGTAATTACTGCTTTTGAAAAATAAGTATTACAAGAAGAAATTACTAAATCATATTCAGATAAATCAAATCCTTCAAAAATTAATGGTGCAAAAATTCTAAAAGGAGAGATTAATTTTCTAGCAAAAGGCAAGTTTTGTAACCAAGAAGTTTTTATATTCCAACTTTTAAATTTATCTTTATACGTAGTAAAGCTCTGCTTATACGTAGTAAAGCTCTGCTTATTTGGTCCTAACGAATCGAGATCTAAAAAAGCTGTATATAAAGGAGCATCTGGAAAAATCTCATGTAATGCTTCCAGAACCCTCTCAGCTCCACCATATTCAATTAAATAATCATGAACTAATGCAACCTTCATGGATAAATTTTACAGGATGTGGTTTACCTTTTACTAGTTTTATTTAGCTTTTAATTTTTATTAAGATAGAAAAAGTTTTTCCTGATCTATAAGTTCCTTGGACTAAAAGTTTTATATCAGAAACATTTGTATGGAGTCTGCAAACCCATCCAGAACAAGTTCCTAAAAATATTCTTTTAGTAACTGAGGAAGTTTTTTTACTAGGAGTAATACCCCCTACTACTCCCTGCCCAATACCATTTGATGTATAAGTCAGCGTATAGCCTAAATATTTTGTATCCTTTAAATTGCTAAAAGTGACGTAAACATATTTTCTATCTTTGCTTAAATAACCAGATACCTTAACAAGTTGCGCAGCATAAACATTATTATTGATTGGAATCGCAAGAACTGGAAAGGACGAAAAAACAAAAATTGCTATTAAAAAAGACGCAAATATTTTCTTCACTAAATTATTATACTATTTTGCTGCTTCTATTAGCTTCTCAAAGCTTAATTTTGTTTTTTTAGAATCTGGTGCAGAGCCACTTCCACAAATTACCATGTGGTGTGATTGGTGCAAAAACCAATCAGCTTTTGGATCTAATTCTTTTACTTTTCTATAAATTGGCTCTAAATCAACATCAAATCTTGGAGTAAAGTATTGGATTGAGGAATTTTTTGGATCTACCATTAAAAATAAATCTGCTCCTATTTTTTTACAAAATTCCCTATCTACAAAACTAGACTCAACGCCGTAAGCTTTTCCAAACTTAGACTCAAACTCGATAGCTTTCTCCCAATCTTTATTTGCCCTGTGTTTATTGACTAATACTTCTAAAATTCTATCTAAAATTTCTGATCCAAGTTCTACTGCTTTAAGGGAATCTTCTTTACTCCCATTTTTTGGCCTGATGAAAGAAGGTAAAGAAAACTCATCCATCTCTCGAGCAGGTTTTCCTAAATCATCAAGCCTTATCCAGTTAACTAATTCTTCCAAAGCATTAACTTCTGTCTCCTCTTTTGGGGTAAAATCTTTTTGCCTTAAATATTTCCAGACCAAAGATACAGCAGCATCTTCCAAATCACCTTTGTGCTCATCAAACTTCCCTCTGCCAACTCCCAAATAAATTTTGTTTTCAGATTCTTCAGCTCCTCTGTTTCCTTCACTTGCTGAAATAAATTCAACATTTGCATCTTTAAAATCTGGATGAAACCGCCTAAATTGCCAAATAGCAGCTATATCATCTAAGTGGGGGTTAATGTGAGTTACTAAAGTTTTAGTCATTTTTCTCTTTTTGCCGAATTACCTCGTATAAGAATATACCAGAAGCAACAGAGACATTCAAAGATTCTGTTAAACCAAACATAGGCAAATATATATTTTCATCAACTAATCTTTGTGCCTCCTCACTCATGCCAGCTGCTTCATTGCCAACTAATATTGCAACTTTTCCTTTAAACTTTTCCTCCCATAAAACTTTTGTTTCTGGATCTACTAAAGCCCCAATTATTTTAAACCCTTCTTTTTTTAATTTTTTTAAAACTTGTTTTATAGATGTAAAATACTCAATTTCCAGCCATTTATATGCTCCTGATGTTGTTCCTTTTGAAATTCTAGGCTTGCCACCAGGCTTGCCACCCCGGGGGTGTACAATATAAACTTTTCCCACTCCAAAGCTTTCAGCTGTTCTTAAAATTGCTGAAATATTTAAATCCTCAGAAAGATTTTCTAAAATAAGTGCTAAATCTTTTCTTCGCTGATTCATTATCTTATGGATACGATCTTGACGAGAAAGAGTAGAATATCTTTTCATCCTATCGAGAAGCAGCTTGTAAAGGACTTATTTTTTTCCAATACACATCATCTTGAGTATGAAAAGTTATAGTAGTAGTTCTACCATCAGTTGCCCAATAATTCCACATTACACCATTATTAAAAATATAGGGAATAACTTTATCTAAAAACCTATTAAAGGGAAATCTAGTTAATCCTTCTGGGTTATCTACTTGCTCTTCTGTTAATACATAAACTTCATCTACGGGTTTTTGATCCTCATCTTTGAAAATATCTGCCATTTTGTCCGCTAGCTCTTCAGGGCTTTTAAAAGAGTCAAAATGAACCACTCTATATTCTGGATGCTCAGGACCAGGAACCAAAACCACACCTTCTTCAGTTAAAGTTGTACTTCTTATAAACTCAAGTACACGTAGAATGTCTGAAGTAGGAAGACTTGTTCCATATTTTCTAGATAGATCCAGAAAGCGTTCAAACTCTCTCATGCTTTGTATTATATACACTTATGCAAATACTTCCAGCTTCTTAGAATGGCAGATACCCCACTAAGCTGTTTTTTGCTACTAAATCAGCAATCAGTGCGTCCTGTACCCGTCCAAGTAATGTATTAAAAAATTCACCTTCTTTTCTTGGAAAACAAAATGCTATATTTAACGATAGAGGATTATTTTTCTTATATTGACCTTGATCCGAAATTACTGAAACTGGTGGACATATTTGAACATTAAAATGAGGTCCTTTAATCTTGTCTGCGTCTATGTACCAACCAACATGAAGACTAACGGTGTCTATGCTTGGAGTCATAGGAACTCTGGCTCCAAAACCTTTAATAGGCACTCCATTTCCCATTTCTTTCAGAGCTCTATACTCAGGTATTATTCTAACTTCACTATAATTCCTAGGGCTAAATTCTACTGGCCCTACTAACTCTAATACCCTTCTTGCTGCATCCTCATACGAATCACACTGAAACCCTATTTCTCCACCATGTTCAACCCCTCTACTATCTTGGGCTACATCTCTAAGTGCAATATAATCTTTGAATGCTTGCCTAGCACGCCCCCTTGTAAATTCTCCATCAAACCTATTTTCTCTACCTGAAAAAGTATTTACTCCTGCTCTACTATTTCTTTCTTCAATAAAAATAATCCCAGGGCTCACAATCTGTGTTTCATAAACAACCTTTCCATTTTTCCTACTAGATTGTGCGGCTCTTCCAGGAATCCATCTTCTTTCAAATGCCTCTCCTACTGTACTCAATAAACTCGTCCCTTTAGATCTTGTTTTAGCTCTAAATCTGGCACTTCTGCTCAGTTCTCCTGTTTCTTCACTCATAATTTCATGATGCATAATTTATCTCCTTTCTGTCAAACTTTTACAATTGCCCAATATAGGCTATTGGGGTTAGTGTTTTTTTGATTTCAACGAAAGGATTAATGATCCTTAGAACCTCATCTAAAGTTCTGTAACTTTCAGGTCTTTCATTAGCGAATGAGCTGTTAGGAATTAAATCAGGTATATAGACTTTTCTTCTTAATGCGCTAAAATCATACCCTTGTTCTTCCTTACTCTCTCCCCTGCTTTTAACTCTACCTGTACCATGTGACATAACGGAACCAATAGTTGTAATATTTTCTTTTGCCTCAACAATAATCATGTCTCCCACCATGCTTGAAGGTATAATTGTTTTTTCCCCAGGCTTTAAACTAACAGCCCCTTTATACAAATATGCCCTATCTGCATCCTGAGTAAAAAAATTATGCGGAATATCTAAGACAAATTCAAACCTACCATACATTGATTCTAGTACCTTCCTTATAGTATCCCTGTTTGTTCTAGCCCAATTCATAACTTCCTGAAAAATTTTATCAAACTCGTCTGGATTAAATTTTTCCTGATCTGCCCAACGCTCTCTTACTCTTTTAGTTTGTGCTCTTGATCCTGTATGTATTACAAAATACAACTGCTTTGAATCTTCAGGCTCATCTAAATCAATAGCAGCATCAAGAAAGTGGTTTCCATGGCCAAGATCTCCTAATTCTCCCTTATTACTTTTGAGAATACTTGCTATTCCATCCCATGTATATTGTTTTGTATTTTTGTCTTCAAAACCTTCCCATGTATATTCCGGTGCTTGCAAAACCTGCATCCCACAACCTACATCAGATAAAACATACTTTCTCCAATCCGGCACTAAATATTTATCTACTACTACAGCGCTACCGACAGGTAATTCATCTCCGCTGGGAGAGAAATCAGGTAGTAATACAACCCTCTCAGCCACAAGATCTCTAGGAAATAAATGCCATATTTCCTCTAAACTTCTGCCTGACAAATTTACCCATTCTGTCCCCTTTATTATGTTCTTACCCCTTGATTTATCAATAATAAAAGGGGTGTTCCTTCCGAAATCTCGAACTTCATTCATTTCACCTGAGCGTAATCTCTCTTTCGATCCAGAATTATAGATTGCTCCAAACATATCCTATAATTATAACCTTCCTTATTGTTTCTTTCAACTTTAGGCTACATTTAAATGTAGCATGAATTTTAGAAAAAACTGGGGCTACAAAAATTAAAAAGGAAAATAAAGAAGTTAAGAAACTTACTTTTTAAGCCATTCTTTGGTTAATAAGAGTTTGTTCTTTAATCCACCATCTAAATTCCTTAGCAATTTGAGGGAGTCCACCAGTAAACCCATCTCTTCCTTTGCCAACTCTTGGATATTTAAATTCCCCAGGACTTTCAGGCTTAGTTCTAATTACCCTTGCTAAAGTATAATGAAATGGTGCCAATGGGGGGTTTGGAGCTGTACCAACTGAAGCTGCTATTCCGTTATCTAAAATATACCAATAAAGATTATCTGGATATTCTTGAAACAAAGTCACAGCCATATTAGACATTTCTGCGTTTCCTTCTCCATCAATAGCTACAACTTTTATATGTGGGTTGTTTCTAGCTATTCCCCAAGCAATAGCCATGGCTCCACCCATATATCCAGCTTCCGGAAAACTACGAGCACTCTTAATTCTTCCCCAAACAGCCCGGCTATTATACCCATTGCCTGTAACCAAAGCTGCATCAGGATTAGTCTGAGCGATCTCATCTATAGCATCATCTCTGCTAATTTCTGGCCTATTATGTACTTCTCCATAATCACTACCTTTTTCTCTTGCTATCTTATCAATTCTTGCTTTATACTCCTCAGGAGATCCTCTGACTACTTCAGGTTTTCCAGGAGAATAAGTACTTTTAAATGAACCAGGGGAAAGTCTAACTGTAGCGATTCCCCCTCTTTGTACAATATCTATAGCATGATTAAAACTATCTAAAAGTCCTCTTTCAGTGCCTAATCTGGTCCCAAAGGATCTTCCTTTCCCAAAAATTAATTCGGTTGCTTCTTCTGTTAGATCTCCCATTATTTGATGTGGTTCACTCTCATCGTCAGGCGTGCTACCCCTCCAAGTAGTAATTGCTAAAAGAGGAATTTCATAAGCTCTTGCATGGGTTACAATACCATCAGCACCATTAAATAACCCAGAATTTTGAGAATGTATAAAAGGGATCTCCCCTGTAGCAAGGTGGTCACCTGTTGCCATCCCTCCTAATGAGTGTTCATTAGGAGCATAAATTACCTCCATTAAACCTTCTTTAGCACGATCTCGCCATAACCTATCTAATCCTGGATCAACTGAGCAAGCAGTCATATACCCTGTCCTAATTCCTCTTTGATATAGTAAATCAGCTATTTCAATATCTGTGGGGATTTTTACAACTTTCCCTAAATGATGTAATCCACGGGATAATCTAGATTCAGGTCTTTTATCGGACATAATTTAGTTATCCTAACAGAATAATTTTAAAAATCAATCCTATATTAGCTTTAACCTACTAATTCCTTTAAAATCTTTTTTGTTTAAAGTAAAAAGTTTGGCTTTATTTAAAATAGCAGTAGCAGCAATCTGAGCATCAGCAAATTGAACTTGAGGTTTTATATCCCGCATAATTTGACCTGCTAGTGCTGCAATTTCTGAGGTCACAGCATAAGCTTGTACAGAATTTAAAATCTTTCTAATTT
>CAYWKL010000030.1:0-10460 GCA_964459095.1 uncultured Gammaproteobacteria bacterium | reverse complement strand
ATTGAAAAGTTTTTCCTAAAAAGCCTATTAAATCTTGTGATTGTCTCAGCTCACTAGGAGAAGGAGAACTATCTATTCGCTGCTCTGTGTGTTGAATATTCATATTAGCTCCTAGATATTAAATCTAATAAAGCTATTTTCTAGCGCATATTATACTAAATTTATTTGATTTTTGCAACTTGAACTAGGGATTAGTTAACTAGGATTTAGGAGTTAGTTAAACACACATTAAAACTCACCTTGCTTCTAACAGGTAAAGGTCTTGCTTTTTAATAACGGTTTTATTTTTTAAGTACTCAGCAATGTTTAGTTCTTTTGGAAAAATACCAATAATCTCAATACTAATAGGTTTTCCTTGTTTATCTTTTATGATTACATCATTGCTGGTTGGTGAATCCACCTCTTCAGAAGCATAGGCTTTTTTTGGGTCGTCCCACCAGATATTAAGAGTATTTGCTATTGGGTCAAGATACATCCTTACTGTCTTAGAAGAGATTTTCTCTAATTTCTTTTTTGTGTTGGCCATAATAACTCACCTTTCTCTTTATATTTTTTTGTTTGGTAACAAGTTACTAAAAATCCTGTACCATTTAAAACCTTGACTGCAACGATAAGTATATCATGTTTTTGAACCTTTTTGGCAAAAAGCAGGATTGTCGTATCAGTTATACTTCTTCTTACTTCATCAGGTGTTGCCAGAGTCTTTTTAACCTCATCTATACCATACTTTAATTCTCTATGTTTAAGTATCTTAATATTTTTCCAGTATTCCGCAGTTGTATGAATTTTTCTGCCAAAAATATCTATTACTTCAAATAAAAATTCAGACTTAATTATGTTTTTAGCCATAAATCTTAAAGTTTTATCTCCAGCTTAGCTTAAATTTAAGGGATTTTGCAACTTAAAATTAGGATTTAGGAGTTAGTTGGTTTAGGGAAATTATTTTTAACTGTTTAAATTGTTTTAAACGGTTATCATTTGTTATAAAGAATTGGGCTTTTGTTATAAGAGCTGTAGCTAGTTGAATAGAATCTGGAAGATTAAATCTATATTCCCTTCTAATTCTACCTGCCTCCATTGCTATTTCGGTGTTTACGATATGAATTGTTAAATTTGGAGTTAGGAGAAAAACTTCTTTTAACTTAGCGAGTTGATTTTTTTCTGCTCTAAAGGATAAGAGTTCTGTTAGAGTAATAACAGAAGT
The DNA here is from genome assembly GCA_964459095.1 of uncultured Gammaproteobacteria bacterium. GTDB lineage: Bacteria > Patescibacteriota > Microgenomatia > Daviesbacterales > UBA10151 > CAYWKL01. The sequence continues at coordinate 9,256 of CAYWKL010000030.1, read as the reverse complement.
CATAAGGGACCACTGTTTATTAATAACTTGTCTAAAGAATGCTTCTGTCTGGAGATGAAAAGGGGACTTCCTAGTAAAAAGATATACAAATATATTTGTATCAATCGCAAACAAGTTATTTGCGGATGTCTTCTTCAAGTTTTTCCAACCTTTCTTCCCATTCCTCCCTCATTTTCTCTAACTCTTTAATAGGGTCTGTGTTTTTCCAGGCTTCTGTCATCATTCCGCTCGTTCTTTCTACCCAAGACTGGGTATTAGGGTCAATACCTAAAGTTTTATTTTTTGTTTTATAAATATTTACCTTTGCTCCAGGTTTTATTTCAGGAAAATCTTTCCTCAGTTCTCTAGGAATAACAATCTGATATTTAGGACCTATTGTAACTTGCTGCATTGTATAACGATTTTACTAATTTCGTTATACTTTTGTCAAATGGGATGGTTATGGTAAAATTGAATCTCTTCTTATGAAAAAAACTGCCGTGAAATTTGTATATTGTATTAGGTATTATGTATTAAGCAAAGCAGCATTTATTATTTTTGCCTTAATTTTTTCTTTATACATACTACATACTACATACTACATACTACCTGCTCATGCTGATGAGATAGAGGATCTCCAAAAGCAAATTAATGAACTAAATAAAGCTAGAGAACAATCAGTTGCTGCTACAAAGCCTTTGGAAGGCCAAGCAGGTGCCTTAAACCGCCAGTTAGAACAAATTAAAGTAGGGTTAGCTAATTTAACTTATAAAATAGCTAAAAAAGAAGCAGATTTAGATATTAGAAAAGAAAAATTAATTAAGCTAATGGCTATTTTTAATGAAAGAGTTGATAAGGATTACAGGCACGGGTTTTTATTTGATACCCTAAGTATTCTTCTAGGGGATGAAGGGAAGTTTTCTGAGAAGCTATATTATCTGGCAACAATTAATGAGAATAGAAAAATTATAAATTCAATTTCAAATGAAGCTGCAGATTTACTCACCCAGAAAGAGAAACTAGAAAAAGATAAAGTAGCCTTAAGTTATTTGCAAGCAGATGTAGATAAAAATGCGACGTTTTTGGAAGGGGAGATAAAAAAAGCAAAAGATTATCAGGCAGATTTATCTAGCAAAATTGCAGAACTCTCTGCTAAACAGCAAGCTATCTTAGCTGCAAAATCAGGAACTTTTACCACCTCGGTTGGGGATGTTCCTCTAGCAGATGATCCAAATGCAGCTCCAACATTTAATCCAGGTTTTTCTCCAGCATTCGGGGCTTTTTCTTTTGGAGCATACACCCACAGAAATGGCATGAGCCAGTACGGAGCAAAAGGAAGAGCTGAGGCAGGACAAAATGCTGAAAGTATTTTAGCAGCATATTACCCTGGATCAACTTTAAATAAATCTTATGGAGTCCCAGGGACTATTAATGTTTCTGGAATAGGTGACAGAAACTTTGAGGATGAATATATGAAAAGAATTTATGAAATGCCAAATTCCTTCCCAATGGAAGCTTTAAAAGCCCAGGCTGTAGCTGCAAGAACTTATGCAATAAGACGGGGCGGATCAATTTGCCCTACTGAGAGCTGCCAGGTGTATAAAGATATGAATAAAGGTGGGGCATGGGAAGATGCAGTTAATCAAACAAGAGGCTGGGTAATGGAAGGCGGGCCAAATGCACAGTATTCTTCAACAACAGGAGGGTATGGGAATAATTCTGGCTGGGATACAAAATGCTCCTCTAAAGATTGTTGGACAGGGGAAGCTTATGAAAAGCTAGCTGGTTCTCCCTGGTTTTATAAAGGATGGTATAAGGATAGATCAGGAAACTCATGCGGAAAATCCCATCCATGGCTCACCTCTGAGGAGCTTGCTGATATATTAAATGCTTGGGTGGTTTTAATTAAACATGGGCAGTCTGATGATAGAGTTGTTCCTACTGGTGGTTGCTGGGGAGGAAACCCTTATTCAATAGGGGAGCTAAGAGACAAAGCAAGGTCTTTATCAGTGGGATACTCAAGTGTTAATTCTGCCTCAGTTGTTTATAGCAATGACGGAAATACAGCAAGTGTAAATTTTTCAACAGATCAGGGAGGGGTTTCTATAAATGGTGCTGATTTTAAAAAAGCTTTTAACTTAAGAGCACCTGGAAATATTTCTATAAAATCACCTTTATTTAATATAGAGAGAAAGTAACTCAAATCTCAAAATTCAAAACTCAAAACTATAACTTAGAACTGCAAAACTTTTAAAGGTTTAAGATTTAAGATGCAGATTTGACATTTGAGATCTAAGATTTGAGTTATCATTGACAGTCAAACCCTATACAAAACTGGGTAACCTTAACTCCTGTAAAGTTTTCTATTAAGAGTATTATTATCCAAGCCAAAGCTAAAAATAATATCCCTATAACAGCCCAGGTTATCATGTCATAAGCACTTTGAATTTGTTTTTGATCACCACCTGAGGTTAAAAACTTTATCCCAGCCCAAACTAAAACTGCGGTTAAAGCAATAAAAGCTAGCGCAACGCCAACATTTAAAAGCCTCTGGATTAAAGCTTGCAGCTCTTTTACCCCAGCAGGCTGATTAGGATCAGTAATGATACCTACATCAATTATGTTTGTTCCTGTCTGATTTGGCCTACCAGGTTGACTTAATTGTGCAAGAGGTTGAATATCTAAAACTGGTATCAAAAAAAGAAAAAATAAAACTAATATGCTTGAAATTAAAAAGAAATATTTTCTTTTTGCCATGCTGGAATTAGCATAGCATATTTTCTTAAGAAGAATTAATCGCTTGTCTCTACAGTCCGCTCAAGAGTTGGGATCTGTAGATTGCTTAATACGTCAAATCCAAAAATTCCTCCAACAATTCTTACTATGAAGAATGCTAAAGCTATTATAGCCATACCAACCAAAGCACTTATAATTCTTTTTCTAGCATTTGCGACTTTTTCCTTATCTCCACCAGATAGAACCCATTCAATACCTCCCCAAATAAGCATGATTAAAACTAAAACTGCAGCTACAATAAAAACTATTGTTATTGCATTTGAAATTAAAGTATTTATAGGAGTTGTTGTACTAATCCCAAATTCTCCCTGAGCACCACCAAGGTTAATATTACCAACAGTGTCAGGTTCATTTTCTTCTGGTTGGGCGAAAGCTGCAACAGGAGAAAAGAGAATTAAAAGAGAAGTTGCTATCAGAAGAAATAATTTCTTTATCATTAATCTATAATATTCATATTATCTTTAACTTGTCAAGGCTGCTTTTAAACTGAATCACTTTCCTCCTAACGGATTAATTGGCAGCCCTTCTGGTCTTAGAGGATTAAAGCCTATGATTTCTCCTAAAACAGCTGCTATAACAAAAACAAAAGCTAAAATAGCAAGGCCTATTAAAGCACTTGTAATTTTTTTCCTAGCATTACTAACTTTTTCTTTATCTCCACCAGACATTATCCAGTCAATTGCTCCCCAAATAAGGAAGGTTATTACAAGTACAGCTGCTATAGCAAAAACAACTGTTATAGCATTAGTAATAATAGTTTCAAGGAGTGAATCTGCACTTTTCCCTTCGACCTGTATTCCATACCCTGATGGTTGCTTAATTGTAAAAGCATGGACAGGTAGTATGTAGTATGTAGTATGTAGTATGTAGATAGAAAGAAACAGAGCAAAAATCAACAATAATCTTCTCATCTTCTTAAATCTTAATTAAAAAACCTAAAGTTTACAATAGTGCCTATTATTTTCATTATCACAAAAGATAAAGAAAGTAGTATTAAGCCTACTATTGCCCAGGTTAGCCTTCCTCTAGCAGACTGAATATGTTCTTTATCTCCTCTTGAGTAAATAAATTCTAAAGCACTCCAGAGTAAAAAAAAGATAAATATTACAGCTGCAATTATATAGATAAGTTCAATAATTCCTGAAAGGGCAATACCTAACCCTGTGTCTCCGGTTTGCCCCACAAATAAGCTATCAAGTTCTTTAGGGTGAGGGATAGTTCCAAAAATATCAGCAGCACCTCCTGCAGCACCTGCCGCAGCCAGGTTTCCTGCAGGCTGTGTTTTGCCAGCTGTTGTGCCTAGGGGCTCTGTAGATACTTCAGCAGTTTTTATACCAAGAACATTTTGAAGAGAGACAAGTGATTTATTCATTAAACTTGGGTTTTCTGCTGAATTGGCAGCAAAACTATTATATACCGAAAAAATATATGAGGTATCAGGATTTAGACCCTCAACAGTTGTGTTGTTTCCCAAAGCATTTAACTCTTTGACTCCATCTGTAGGCTCCAAAGGACACTGGGTTAGAGAAACAAGAGATTTACCAGGGATAAACTCACAGTTGTGGTTAAAAGAACATAGTTGTTTGTTAGGATCAGTTGAGTTTGGATCATTTGTACAGATTCCTTTAAAACAATCCACACCTGCATCATTTGGATCATTACTTACGCTTAATGGAGACTGGTTTACATTTGGCCTTTTCTCGTCATAAAGCTTGCCGTCTTGTGAATATATACAGTTACCACCCTGTTCATATAAATCCTTACCTCTTACCGCTTCCCAATATTTGACTAGATATGGATTTGAATTTTGCGACTGAGCAATACTAACTCCCAGTATATTAGTGGAGGTCATTGCCTGTGCTCTTTCTGACCAGGATAAACCAATACTGTTTGAGGTAGTGCTAGAGATTATGACATTTGATTGTTCATTGCCAAATGTATCACTTATAGAAAGCCATCTTAAAATAGTTTGAATTCCAGATAAATTCCCTTGCTTAGTTGGATTATCTAAATTTCGCGCTTCTGGAAGTTCAATTTCTACTGCTGAAACTCCAATGTCTTGAAGCCAGTCCATAAATTGTCCATTTACAGGATAATCACTAAAATACTCTTCATAGCCTCGAAAGTTACTGCTGTATCCTGGAAAAGAAGCAAGAGTTGCTGCGTATAATCTAACTAAGTCTTCTGTTTCAGGAAGTTTTCCTGTCTCATCATTGCTTGATGTTACATTATTTATTGGTGCGCGAAACGACAAAACTGTTGAAATATTGTTGTTTAATATAAAGTCTCTTAACGATCGGGTTTCAGGCTGAGAAAAAGGTTGAGTTTCTGTTCGAAGCTGTGAGCAGCAAAAATCGCTTTTGTCAGGATACTTACCGCAATAGTATGAGAAAACTGATTTTATTGCTTGGTTGCTGCAGCCTCCTGTAAGTGTTGTAGAATCAGTTTGAGTACAATACCTGATTGTCGAACAGGCCCAGGAATTATGGCTGCCTCCTGGAACCGTATTGGATGTAAAATCCCTGTTTATATCTTTGCCGTTTCCATTCCAGTCACCTGAGTCAAAAGAAGAGTCAATATTTATTTGGGGGATAAAATAAACAGTTAAGTTATTAGGGAAAGCATTAGTTTCGCTAAAAAATTCAAGTGCAGATTGAACCATTTTTATTCCGGCTTCTTCAGGCAAACCATTCATTCCTCCAATTATTGCTATATGTTTTGAGCCATTACCTATCTTATAGGCAATAATGTCCCTTCCTCCTGCAGATTTTCCAATAATAATTGGTTGAGGAGAAACCACAGCTAATACTGAAGGATTTTTGCTTTCCAGTTTTTCTTTATTTGTTTTTAACAGATCTGAAATATAAAAGGCAGAAGAGATAAATAGAAAGAAGACAAATACTATAGAAAATATTTTCCAGTTTTTTAATTTATTTTTTTTTGGAAATGTTGTTTTTGAGTAATCAATAAAATCGGGAAGATTATCAAGTTGCCTGAAATGATTCATCTTAGTTTAATTTAACCACCTTTAGATTAAGTGAGTCAAAATTTTGTATTTATTTGTGCTCTTATGTTAAAATCCTCTCGACTATGAGATTTGCTCTATTTCCAGCGTTTTTTGACCGTCCAGAGAAAATGAGTTTTGGGGAACAAGAACCTGATGAGATAGTAGAGCTTCTTTTAAGAAGACACTGGGTAACAAATTTACCTTGGATATTTACAGCTCTATTTGGTTTTGTGCTTCCTGCCGTAGTTATTGCACTAACCAAAAATTTTAATATAAATTTTTTCTCTATCCCGCCTCAAGTTGCTATTGGGCTAATTATAATTTGGTATATGCTCCTTTTAGGTTATGTTATTGAGCAGTTTTTATACTGGTACTACAACATATACATAGTAACAACTAAACACTTAGTAGATATTAACTTCCACTCCCTTTTATATAGGGATGTCACGGAGTCAGCTATAGATGATATACAAAGTGTCTCTGCAAAAATAAAAGGTATTTTTGGTTCACTTTTTAACTTCGGAGATGTTATTGCTCTAACAGCAGCGGAAAGTCATTTTATTTCATTTTTGGATGTGCCATTCCCCGATTTGATTGCTGATAGAATAGAGGATTTAAGAAGCAGTTTAAATCCATGAATACTAGCTTGAATCTGTCAGATATAATTGGAGTATCAGGCGTAACCTTAGTTTTTAAAATTGGTTTTTTAATCTTTTCTATAATTTATTTTTTATTTAGTTTAATAGTCATAAGGCAGGTTAATTTAATGTCCGAGACGGTTATTACTGAAGGCTCGATAGTTTTAAAAGTTATTGCCCTACTTCATGCCCTTTTAGCCCTGGGGGTTATAGTATTGTTCATTTTGTTGTTATAAAATCTTAAGATTTTTTGTTGCATATGGTTAATTTTGCCAAGGCTATAGCAGGCAATAGTGATTTGTTTACCGCCCAGGCTTTTGTATACCAGACTAATAATTTAAATTTGGTGATGCTCATAACTGCAGAGGGTGAGGACGTATTTACAAAAGTAAGGATGGTGGCAGCAAACATTGAGTCAAGCTTTTTTGAAACAGAAGAAAGTGTTCCTTTGAGGCTTGAAAAATGCGAAAAATTGATCAAGGAAGCGCTTAAGGATTTTTCAAATATAGAAACACTTCTTTCTTCATGGCATGATAATATTTTATATATACAAAATGATTCCTCGCATAAAGTCTTTTTATCCAGGGACGAAAACTTAATAGATTTAACACCCAATAGAGAAAGTCCCTCGGGTGATGTATCAGGTCAGTTAATTTCTGGGCATATTCAGGAAGGAGACAGGCTTTTATTTTTAACAAGTAGTTTGCTTGAGTATATAGATAGCGGTGAGGACAAATCTTTAAAAATCCACTCTCTTTTAAAAATGTCTCCTGAATTTTTTGATGAGGAGATAAACTCACTTTGGCGCGGAGAAGAAGAAATAAAAATTCCATCTGAAGAAGAAAATGAAGAGGATTCAAAACCTCAAGTTCAAGAAATTCTTCACACTAAAAAACCAGTAGCCGCAGTGCTTATGAATTTTCCATCTGATCAGTCAAATAACACACTGAGGATAAGATTTAAAGAAGATAAATTTAATCTCTTTAGCTCAAAAATATATAGACTTTCCTTTTTGAAAAAATTTCTGGGAAGAAGACTTTTGCTTTTTCTGATCCCGCTTTTGGTTATACTTTTAGCATCCGGTTTTTTGTTTTATTACCTAAATCAGCAAAATCAAGATAAAATTAATGAATTAAACTCCCTAAAAATACAAGCTAGAGGAAAATACTCCCAAGCTCAAAGCTTGAAAGAGCTTGACTCACAAGCAGCAGTTATCAATCTAGAAGAGGCAAAAAGTCTTATAAATAAGGCTTTGGCACTTTCTCCACAGGATAAAGAAGCGAAAGCTTTGATGGAACAAATTAAAAAAGCAAGTCCATCAATTTTAAAAGTATCTTCAATTTCAGATTGGCCAGTATTTTTAAGCCTTGACCTTTTAAGAAAAGACTTTAAAGCCAGTAGGTTAAGTTTTTCTTTGGGGAAAGTATTAATGCTTGATCCTGATAAAAAAACTTTAATAATGGTAGAGCTTAAGAGCAAAAACCCTGAGGTTTTAGCAGGATCAGAGCAACTTGGGAATGCAAAGTTTGCAAGTTTAAATGGAGATTTTGCTTTTGTTTACTCTGAAGATAAAGGGGTTGTAAGAGTAGACACAACGAATCAAAAAGCATCTGTGGTAGTCAAACCTGACTCAGAGTGGGGTAGAATTCAAGATATTTATGGGTTTTCAAGTAATGTTTATTTATTAGATGGTTTAAAGAACCAGGTTTGGAAATATGTTCCTGTTGCGAATGGTTATTCTGATAAATCGCCTTATTTTAAAAATGCGCAAAAAGATTTAGTGAACGCTAAAAGATTGCATATTGACGGCTCAATTTGGCTTTTAAAGCCAGGGCCTGAGATTTTAAGATTTACACAAGGAGTAGCTGATAATTTTTCTGTTTCAGGGCTAGATAAGAATTTAGGGGAGGTGACAGTATTTTTTGTAGGAGATACAACAGATAATTTATATGCTCTTGATAAAACAAATTCAAGGTTAGTTGCTTTTGAAAAGAATGGAAAATATATTTCCCAAATAAGTGGAGATAAATTTAGCTCAGCAGAGGATATGATAGTTGATGAAGAGAGTAAAAAAGTATATTTACTTGAGGGAAATAAAATTTACACTGCTAATCTAGAATAACTTCATTTGATCTTGCCTCTACTAACAGTTAACATTTAACTATGAGGATAGAAAATAGGCAGGCAAGAAGAAATTATTTTATCATTGAGACTCTTGAAGCGGGGTTAATTTTGTCAGGCTCTGAGGTTAAGTCCTTGAGACTAGGTAAAGCTGATTTATCCAGAAGTTTTGCCAAAATAAAAGGTAAAGAAATTTATCTGGTGAATGCTTTAATTTATCCATATTTTGGGGAAGGTACAGAATATAACCAGGCAAGAGAGAGAAAGCTGCTTTTGCATAGATCTCAAATCCAAAGTTTGCTGAATAAATTATCTTCAAAAGGCAAAGCATTAATCCCCTTAGCTATATATGAGAAAAACAATATGTTTAAAGTATGGTTAGGCTTAGGCCAAACGAAGAAAAAATTTGATAAAAAAAGGGCAATTAAAGAGCGTGATGAGGCTAGAAATTTAGAACGGGAGCTAAAAGTTTAACCACGTTCATGTAAACTGAACGTGGTTGACAAGTTATAAGTTTTTTTGTAAACTACTTAAAATTTGAATGAATCTTCAGATTAAATATTTTTATCTTAATATAAAGTAAATTATCCGCCAGGAAGGCGGATTTTTTTTGAAAAAATGAGCAAAAAAATTAAACAAAGTTTTAAGAATAGAGATATTATAGATATAAATGATTTTTCAAAAGAAGAACTTTTATTTATTTTGGAAAAAGCAA